>NZ_JBSFIA010000028.1:0-131590 GCF_053597355.1 Streptomyces sp. NPDC001443 | reverse complement strand
GGGAGCATGCACCTCTGACGGATGTGCGCCCCCGGCAGACACCCGCGCATTCCGGACCCCTACACGGCTACACCACTCCACGGGACGCGATCCTGAGGGCGGCACGGTCACAGACAGTACTGTCGCTTCCAGCGCCTGCTGTTCTTCGGGAGCTTCGGACGTCATGGGTGGTGCCTCCGGCAGATGATTGTCGAGCCTGTCCCCTCTCAGGCGCCGCAGCGCCACTGACCGGCAGTCCTCGCCCCGGAATCTTGAGTGATCTGCGTCACTCCGCAGGTGAACCATGCCTGGGTCCGTGGCCGGCATCCGGCTCCCCACTGCCGTGCCCGCGCCACCACCCCCCGCGAGCTCCGATGGTCGACGACACAACAGCGTGTTCCGCACGCTGTCGCCCGGACAGCAGGTCGACCTCACATGGGAAGCCCCTGGCTTCAAGCAGGACGGGTACGACTACCGCGCCGTGAGCATCGCACCTCGGCCCGCCTGACATCCACGCCTGACATCAACGGCGGCACACGACCACGGTCCCCAGCGGTCCGCTGCACCACCGCGCCCATGACCACGGCATGCAGTAATGCCCCGTCGATCGAACTCCTACAGCGGGTGTCACGCCGAGGCTGGCCGTCGGGACTGCTGCCGGTGGTGGATCCGGCCGAGGTGAGCCCGCTGGAGATGGGGGCATCGGGCGCGGCCACCATCCTGTCGTCAGGTAGCCTGCCGGTTCATCTTCCTGGAACAGGAAGCGCACCGGGGGGAACCGTGAACGTCCGTCTTCAGATACACCTCTTGACCACGATCGCCATCGGCCTCGGCCTGTTTTTCTCCGGCCAGGCGTTGGGCGGGATGCCGCTCGGTCTGCTGGGCCTGGTGATCTTCTTTTTTGTTCTTGAGCCGTTGATCCGGGCGTTGCTTCCGGCCTCCTTCCTCCCGGCTCCGCAGGGGGCGCAGGCGACCTGCGCCTTGTACCGTGGCTGGGCCGCAAAGTTGACCGCCCGCCTTGGGCTGGGACCCTCCCGCACTGTCGAGGCCGACGCTGCGAGGCTTCGACGAGGAGTGCGGCTCAGCATGGTCTCGTACGGCCTGCGCGACGGCAGTCAGACCCTCGGCCACGTGCTCCTGCATCAGTCTTCGAACGGCGAGGTCCGGCTGGCCTGGCGCAAGCGCGGGAAGAACGGTACTGACCAGCCGATCAACCTCCAGGGCCCGGTGGCCGCAATTCGGGAGCGCCAGCAGCAGAATGCCGCCCAGGCCCGGATGGGGTTCACCGTAGCTGTGGATCTCGGCACTGAGTCCTACTGGCTGCGTCGCCACGACGCTGCCCTGCTCCAACTCCTCCTTGGGGACGGTACGTCGGTTACCTCTGCCGTCTCCATTTGACGTCGCCAGTGACTCCGCGGCTGTCGGGGACGGTTCAAGCAGTCGCGCTGGGGCCCGCCAAGCTGCGGCACATCCGCGGATCGGCACCTGCGCGCAGGAGCATCGTCCGTCTCCGATCGACGCATGCGCAGGAAGTCGCAGCGACCTCCGAACCCGTGTCCGATCGGGGTCACGCCCACTGGAGTGGTGTACCGACGGCCACTCCAGCGGGCGTGACCCTGGACGCCGAGCGCCCGCTCCACATCGGCATGGCCCCGCGGTACGTGGCGGGTCGACCCAGCACCCCCGCGGCGGCGCTCTCCTCCGGCCGCTCCCGTTCTCTACGAGGTATCGGCAGCACGCACGAGCGGAGCGCTCGCCGCAGCACCTCGGGGGCAGGTCGTTCCCGTCCCGGCTTCACAGGGACGGGAACGACCACGTGGACAAGGTGCGCCCCGATCAACACGGACAAGGTCCTGAACAGCTGTTGTTCACGGGGCTGAAGCAGACTCCGGATCCGCGCGTCAGATCCGGCCCGCCCACGCCGTGAGTTCGGTGCGGGCCGCGGCCAGGAGGGCCGCGGAGGGAGAGGTCGCCCCGTTGGTCACCAGGGCGTAGTGCAGGACGCCTGTGTCCGATGCGGTGAGGAGGAGGCGGCGGGTTGCGGTGCCGCCCGGTTCGGCGGCCACGGCGACCGGGGTGGTCTGGGTGTACGCGGGCGGGCCGTAGGCGGTGCCGAGGTCGGAGACCACCGTGGTGGACGCCGTCGGGAACGACGCCGGCAGATGCAGTTCGGTCGGCGCCGAGCCGCCCGCGGAGCGCCACACCAGCAGCCCGTACTGGCCGGAGCCGACCAACTGCGCCACGTTCGGCAGCGAGGACGGTACCGGGTTCCAGGTCAGCGTGGTCGAGCCGTCGCGGGAGCGGTCCTCGTAGGTGAAGGCGACCGTCGTGCCCGAAGTGGCGCTCGGGTAGAGGCGGTCGAGGAGCCGGGCGTCCTGGCGCAGGACCGCCGTGCCCGAGTCGTCGAGGCGTACGGCGGACAGGTCCTCGTCGTTCCAGGCGTCGCCGGTGGTGAGCACCTTGCCGGAGTTGCCGTTCATCAGCTCGTGATGACGGCCGCTGTAGAGGTCCCACTGCCACTGGGAGCCGGACAGCACCGGGCCCGAGGCGGCCGGGCCCGACCACCAGCTCGCGCCCTTCACCCGGGAGTCGAGGGCCTGGTACACCGCCTTGAGGACGGTCGGCGCCTTGTCCGCCACCGTGCCCGACAGCGGGTGGCCGAACTCGCTGACCACGGCCGTCGTACCGGCGGCCGCCGCACGGTCGCGGACCGTGCCGAAGTCGGTCGCGTACTGCCCGTCGGCCGCCTTGCCCCACATCAGGATCCCGGAGATCGCCTTCTGGTCGTAGAAGTGGGTGTTGAAGACGTAGCGGGAGCCGAGCGTGCCCGCGTCGAGGAGACCGCCGGTCTGCTTCTGGGAGTCGATGTTGGAGTTCCAGAAGAGGTTCGGCTCGACGAGGGCGGGCTTGTCCTGCCAGCCGGCCGCGTCCATCCGGGCGCGGAACTTCACGTAGAACGGCCACAGGACGTCCCGCTCCCAGGTGCGGCTGGTCTGGCCGGAGTCGTAGGTGCCCGCGTACGGCTCGTTGAAGGGGTCGAAGCCGACGACTCCCGCGAACTCCTCGGCGTTCAGGTGCTGTCCGAGGTAGGCCATGGTCTGCTGGGCGGTGGCCAGGAAGGCGTCCTGGAGGCCGTAGGCGTTGTGCCAGAAGTCGTACGACGCGGCCTTGACCGCGCCGTTCTGGGTGATGTTCTGGCCCCAGAAGAGGCAGATCCCGCAGGACTCGTCCGGATAGGAACCCGCGTCCACGGCCCACTCGGGGGCGCCGTCGCCGGTGTACCAGCTGTCGTCGTCGAAGAGGTAGCGGGAGTAGAGGTCCTGGTGGAAGTCGGGGTAGACGCGGATGCCCGCGTCGAGGAAGGCGCGCAGCTGGTCCGTCACCGCGGCCAGGTAGGCGGTGTCGACCTGGCCTCGGGCCGGCTCGGCGTGCGCCCAGGAGAGCAGGAAGCGGACCGAGTTGCCGCCGCCCAGGGCGCGCAGCGCGGTCGCGGACTTCTTCGCGTCGGCGACCGAGGCGAAGGGGAGGCCGCCGTTCTCCTCCAGTTTGGTCTCGCCGGAGACGTTGTAGCCGCGCAGCACGACCTCACGGCCGAGGCTGTCGGTGAACCTGCCGTTCGACACGGTGAGGGACGTGCCGTCGAACCAGAGGGAGTCGGGGACGGTGGTGGCGGCGGTGGCGGACAGGGAGCCCGCCACCGTCAGGAATCCGCAGAGGACAACCAGAACCACGAGCAGACGCGCCCGGATATTCGGCATGTTCATTACATTCCGGGGATGTCCTTTAACAGTCAACACCACTGACTCCGGAGTAAGTTCGCCCCTCGCCGCCCCGATGGCTCTCGGCCACCGCTGCCGCCGCGCCCGGCCCGCCCCTCCCCCGCGGACGCCTCATCCGCCGACTCGGCGCGTCACCTGCAACAGGTACTCCTTCCGGTTCAGCGGGTTGTGGTCGGTGCGGGCCCGTTCGGGGACCGGCCCGCGCGCGACCGGCGCGTAGTGGTCGAAGGCGCTCTCGAACTCGCCCTCGCCACGGGTCAGTCCGGGCAGCCGCTGCTCCAGGGCGTGCACCTCGGCGGCCGGTACCACCCCCTCCAGCACGCAGACCTCGCCGCGCGTGTCGGCCGTCCGCGGTACGGCCCGCAGGGCGGCCAGCACCGGCAGCAGGGCGCCCAGGGTGTCCACCGGGACGTCCAGGCGGAACCCGTGCATCGGCTCGTGCACCCGGGTGCCCGCCCGGCGCAGCGCCTCGACGAGCACCAGCGGGGTCAGCCCGCGGAAGTCCGCGCCGGTGCTCGACATGCTCTTGTCGAAGCGCTGGTGGGCATGGCTCTGCCGGGGCGAGTAGCCGCAGTGGGTCATGGCGACCGCGCAGTCCGTGACCTGCCAGCCGTGCAGGCCCTGGCCGAGGGTCTCGCGCACGGTGTCCTCGACCGCCTTGAAGAAGGCGTACGGCATCGCGCCCAGCTCGACCTCCAGCCCGAAGGAGACGCCCGCGCCGACCGGGGCCCGTTCGACCCGCAGCCCGACGGTCGCCAGGAACGGGTTGGGGTCCTTCTTGTTGAACTCGACGGCCTCGCCCGTCCCGGCCGGCCGCTCGACACACAGCGGTGTCGTCCCGCGGAAGGCGACGTCGAGCCCGTACTCGTCGGCGAGGGTCGCCTGGACGACCTCCTTCTGCACCTCTCCGTACAGGGACACCGAGATCTCCCGGCGCGATTCGTCGTACCGCAGGTCGATCAGCGGGTCCTGCTCGGCCAGCTCGGTGAGCGCCGTGTGCAGCGCCCCGGTGTCCGTGCCCCGCCCCGGTACGACGACGGTCTCGAGGGTCGGCGGCGCGAAGAAGTGCCCGCACGGCTTGCGGGGTACGCCGATCGGGTCGCCGATCCTGACGTCGGCCAGCCCCCACAGCCGGGCGATCCGGCCCGCGGCGACGGCGCCGGACGGGGTGTCCGTGCCGTGGCCGAAGACACCGATCCCGGTGATCCTGCCGTCCCGGCCGCCCTCGCCGAAGGCGATCCGGTCGCGCACGCGCAGGGTGCCGGAGAACATCCGGGCGAAGGCGACCTTCTCCCCCGCCGCACCCCGCTCGACCTTGAAGACGGTGCCGGAGACAGGGCCTTCGGGGTCGCCGCAGGCGGTGGGCAGCAGGTCCCTGATCCCGCGGACCAGCTCCGGCACGCCCGCGCCGGTCGTCGCCGAGCCGAAGTACACCGGGTGCACCTCGGCCTGCCAGGTCCCGGCGACCAGGGCCGCGTGCAGCAGGTCGTGGCCGACCGCTCCCTCGACATAGGCGGCGAGCAGGGCGTCGTCGTGGTCGGCGAGCACTTCGAGGGCGTCGGGGCCGAAGCCGGGCGTGAACGCCGCCTCGCGGGTGCCGAGCCCGGTGGGCCGCCCCATGGGGACGACCGCCGCCGCGAGGCGCTCGGACAGCGCGCGCAGTACGTCCGCGTCACGGGCGCCACGACGGTCGATCTTGTTGACGAAGATCAGCGTGGGGATGCGCAGCCGGCGCAGCGTCCGCATGAGGACCCGGGTCTGCGCCTGGACGCCCTCGACGGCCGAGACCACCAGCACGGCCCCGTCGAGGACCCCCAGGACGCGTTCCACCTCGGCGATGAAGTCGGGGTGGCCCGGGGTGTCGATCAGGTTGACGGTCACGTCGTCGACCGGGAAGGAGACGACCGCCGATCTGATGGTGATACCGCGCTGCCGCTCCAGCGCGAGCGTGTCGGTGCGGGTGCTGCCGGCGTCGACACTGCCGATCTCGTCGATGACCCCGGCCGTGTGCAGCAGCCGTTCGGTCAGACTGGTCTTACCCGCGTCGACGTGCGCGAGGATTCCGAGGTTGAGCAGGTGCACGAAGCGTCATGTCCTTCGAAGAGTGGGTCGTTCCTTCCGGGGTGGACATGAACGGTGCGCGCATCGGTGCTCCTCGATCCGTGGGGGGCTGGTCACTCTCAGTGCAGCAGAGTCGCGGGCGGCACGGCAACGGATTAACGCCCGGCGGCGGCCGCGTGGCGGTGCGTCGACGGCACCGGACCGGATGCGACGCTGACCGCGGTGGCGAGAGGGGCGACGATGCGTGACATTTTCCCGGCGCTGAGCGGCTGGTACGCGGCCGGTGTCCCGTTCGGTCTCGCCGTCGTGGTCGCGGTCAGCCGCAGCGCGCCGCGCGATCCCGGCGCCGCCATGGCCGTGGGGCCCGACGACGAGGTCGTGGGCAGCGTGTCGGGCGGCTGTGTGGAGGGCGCGGTGTTCGAACTCGCGCGGGAGGTGGTGGCCGGCGGCCGGGCCCGCCTGGAGACCTTCGGCTACGACGAGAAGGACGCCTTCGCCGCCGGGCTGACCTGCGGTGGTGAACTGACCGTGCTGGTGCGGCCGGTCTCCCCCGCGCTCGACCCGGCCTTCGGCGAGGTCGCCGGTTCGGTGGCGGCCGGCCGGCCGGTGACCGTGGCGACGGTGACCGGCGGGCCCGCGCCGCTCGGCGCCGTCCTCTCCGTCTGGCCCGACCGGGCCCTCGGCACGCTGGGCACGCCGGGTCTGGACGTGGCGGTCACCGCCGACGCGCGCGGCGGTCTCGCGCTCGGCGCGACGGGCGTACGGCACTACGGGCCGCACGGGGAGCGGCGCGAGGACGCCGTCCGCGTGTTCCTGCACTCCTTCGCGCCGCCGCCGCGCATGCTGGTGTTCGGGGCGATCGACTACGCGGCCGCCGTCGCACGGATCGGCGACTTCCTCGGCTACCGGGTCACGGTGTGCGACGCCCGCCCGGTCTTCACCACCCCGAAGCGGTTCCCCGCGGGCGTCGAGGTGGTCGTGGACTGGCCGCACCGCTATCTGCGGGACACCGACACCGACGAGCGCACGGTGGTGTGCGTCCTGACCCACGACCCGAAGTTCGACGTGCCGCTGCTCCAGGAGGCGCTGCGCCGGCCGGCCGCGTACATCGGGGCGATGGGCAGTCGCCGTACGCACGACGAGCGGACGCGGCGGCTGGTCGAGGCCGGGCTCGGCCCGCGCGAACTGTCCCGGCTGCGCTCACCGGTCGGGCTCGACCTCGGGGCCCGTACCCCCGAGGAGGTGGCGGTGTCGGTCGCCGCCGAGATCGTCGCGGTGCGCTGGGGCGGCAGCGGCGCTCCGCTGACGGCGACGCGCGGCGCCGTCCACCCGCGCGCGTCGCGGTGAGTGCGTACGGACCGGGGCGCGGGTGTCCGGTCCCGGGTGCACACGGTCGCCGCGTACGGCGTCAGCGCGGTGGCAGCCGGTGCAGGACCACGTCGGTGAGGACGCCGTCGGCCACGGTGGCGGTCATGTACGTGCAGTGGGGCTGGCGCCTGCGATCGGTCGGTGATCCGGGGTTGAGCAGGCGCAGTCCGCCGGGGGCGGTGGTGTCCCAGGGGATGTGGCTGTGCCCGAAGACCAGGACGTCGAGGTCGGGGAAGCGGGCGGCGCAGCGGGCCTCCCGGCCCTGGGCGGGACCCGTCTCGTGGACGACGCCGAAGCGCAGGCCGCCAAGTTCGGCGTACGCCACCTCGGGGAGGCGGGCGCGCAGGTCCGGGCCGTCGTTGTTGCCGTAGACCCCGACGACCGCGCGGCTGCGGCTCTCCAGCAGGTCGAGGGTGTCCGTGTCGACCCAGTCCCCGGCGTGCAGGACGACATCGGCGCGAGGGAGTTCGGCGAGGAGCGTCGCGGACAGTTCCTTGGCGCGCCGGGGGAGGTGGGTGTCGGCGGTCAGCAGCAGGCGCACGGGTTCAGCGTACGGCGGCGGCCGGTCCCCGGCCCCGCTGCGGACGGGCTGCGGGCGGGCCACGGACCGTTCACAGGAGATCTACAGATAAAACTGTTCAGTTGAAACTGGACAGTTTGCGTCGGCAAGTTTTACGGTGGCCCCATGGAGCAGCCCATTCCGGAAGTCGCCGAGGTGTCCGGACCGCCCGACGGCGTGTCCGAGTCCGCCGCCCGCGCCGCACGCGATCTGCGGGTGGTGTTCAGCCGGCTGCGCCGGCGGATCCGGGAGGTCGCCGAGGACGAGGAGCTCACACCCTCGCAGGAGTCCGCGCTCACCCTGGTCGGCAAGCACGGGGCCGCGACGGCGAGCGCGCTGGCGGCCGCCGAGGGGGTCCGGCCGCAGTCGATGGCGACCACGCTCGCCGCGCTGGACCGGCACGGTCTGATCCGGCGCAACCCCGACCCCGACGACGGCCGCCGCCAGCTGGTCACGCTGACCGACGCGGGGCGCGAGCGGGTCGAGGGCAACCGGCGGGTCCGGGCCGAGTGGCTGGCCCGCGCGTTCGAGGACCGGTTCACGGAGGACGAGCGACGCACGGTCCTGGCGGCGTTCGCCCTGATGGACCGGCTCACCGAGCAGTGATACCGCGGCTCTCCCGGCGCGGCCCGGCCACGGCGGCCGGTCCCGCCCCCGACACCTTCGACCGGCGGCTGATCGCCCCGATGGTGCTGGGCTCCGTACTCAACCCGATCAACTCCTCGATGATCGCGGTCGCACTCGTGCCGATCGGGATCGCCTTCGGGGCCCCTCCGTCGCGGACCGTGTGGCTGGTGTCGGCGCTCTATCTGGCCACGGCCGTCGGGCAGCCGGTCATCGGACGGCTCGTCGACATGTACGGGCCGCGGCGCCTCTACCTCGCCGGGACCGGCCTGGTCGGGGTCGCCGGCCTGCTCGGCGCCCTCGCGCCGACCCTGGGCACACTGATCGCCGCCCGGGTACTGCTGGGGTTCGGGACGTCGGCCGCGTATCCGGCGGCCATGCAGCTCACCCGCAGCGAGGCCGAACGCACCGGGCGGGACAGTCCGGCCGGGGTACTGACCGCGCTGGCCGTCGCCGCGCAGACGGTCGCCGTCGTCGGTCCCACCCTCGGCGGGATCCTGATCGGCCTGGACGGCTGGCGGGCCGTCTTCACCGTCAACGTGCCGCTGGCGGCCGCCTGTCTGGTGCTCGGCGCGCGGCGGCTGCCGCGGACCCGGCGCCCGGCCGGCGACCGCCCCGGCGTAGACCCGCCCGGCATGGCCCTGTTCGCCGTCACGCTGATCGCGTTGATGCTGTTCCTGATGGGCCCGCGCCCGGACCACTGGTACCTGCCGGTGATCGCCGCCGTCACCGCCGTCGCCTTCGTGGCCCGGGAGCTGCGGGTGCCGGATCCGTTCGTCGACGTCCGCGTCCTCGGCGGCAACCTGCCGCTGATCGCCACCTATCTGCGCCAGTTCCTCGGCTACACGACGTCGTACGCCTATCTGTACGGCTTCACCCTGTGGCTGGAGGAGGGGCGCGGCCTGACCACGTCCACCGCGGGGCTGGTGCTGCTGCCGCTGTCGGCGAGCGCGCTCGTCGTCTCCACCCTGACCGGCCGCCGCGAGGCCGTACGGAGCAAGCTGGTGGCGGGTTCGCTCGTGCAGATCACCGGGTGCGCGGCGCTGCTGCTGGTGGGTTCCGGCAGCGCGCTGTGGGTCCTGCTGCTGACGGGCGCCGTGATGGGCGTACCGCAGGGGCTGATCGGGCTCGCCAACCAGACCGCCCTGTACCGGCAGGCCGAGCCCGCCCGGATCGCGTCCGCCGCCGGGCTGCTGCGCACCTTCATGTACCTCGGCGCGCTGGCCGCCTCCGCCGCCGACGCGGCCTTCTTCCCCCACCGCGCCGACACCGCCGGGCTGCACGATCTGGCCCTGTTCATGCTCTGCGGGTCCGCGCTGCTGCTGGTGGCCACCCTGGCCGACCGCTCGCTGAGCACCCTCACACCCCGCGGCACCCGCGACACCGGAAACACCCGAAAGGTCTGATCCTCATGGCACTCACCGCCCTCGACCCGCGCACCGCCCTCGTCGTCATCGACCTCCAGGCGGGCATCGTCGCCGCGCCCACGCAGCCGTACGGCGGCGCCGAGGTCGTCGCCCGCACGGTGGAGCTCGCCGACGCCTTCCGCGCACAGGACCTGCCCGTCGTCCTGGTGCGGGTGTCCTTCGCCGCCGACGGCGCGGACCTCGTCCCGGGCCGCACCGAGGCCGGGCGGCCCGGCGGCACCCGGCCGGAGGGCTGGGACGTGATCGTCCCGGAGCTGGCCGGACACCCCGGCGACATCACCGTCACCAAGCACAACTGGGGCGCCTTCCACGGCACCGACCTCGATGTGCAGCTGCGCCGCCGCGGGGTCACCCAGATCGTGCTGACCGGCATCGCCACCAGCATCGGCGTCGAGTCCACCGCCCGCGCCGCCCACGAGCACGGCTACCACGTCACCCTCGTCACCGACGCGATGAGCGACATGGACCCCGAGTCCCACCGCGGCAGCGTCACGCGGATCTTCCCCCGGCTCGGCGAGACGGGCACGACGGCCGAGGTCCTCGACCTCCTGGCCAAGACTCGCTGAACCCGCCCGGGAGGCCGGCCGGCCTCCGGAGCCGGGTCCTGCCCGCGCAGGGCACACACCGGGGGCCCGCCGGGGGCGGCAGACCCCCGGCTCCCCCACCCGGCCTGCGGTTTCTAGTCCTCGCCCCTGACGATGTTCCCGTCCGGGCCCGGCTGCCGTACGGCAGCACCTCCGAGGTCCTCGACGGCCGGGACGCACGTACGCATCACCGGCTGGTCCCGCAGCCGCCGGGCCCTCGCCCAGCCCGTCTCGGAGGGGCGGCCCGCTGCGTTCTCCATGGTGCTCGCGATGTCCGTGCTGTTCGGGGTGTCCATGGCGGTGTGCGAGGTCACGACACTTCACATTCCTTCTGACGACAGTCCCGGGGACGGCCTTCACCCGTCCTCCGCACCCGGCCGAGTGCCCGACCGTACCGGGACCAAACACCCATTCGCGTACAGGAGCAGCCAGGAGCGGGCCCCGGTCTCCGGGTGCGCGTCGTCACCGGCAGGCACCGGGTGCGCGCCGCCACCGGCGGCCGGTCACTCCTCCTGGTCGGCGTCGCCCCGGAGGCCGGGGCGGCCGTCGGCCGCGCGAATGAAGCGGGTCATGCCGAACTGGCTCGCGCCGGGAGCACCCTGAGCGGGTACGGAAAGCTGTTCGGCGCCGTGGGAGGCAGGGGGCAGCACGTAGGGGCGGCGGAGCACCTCGTCCAGGACGATGACGGTCTCGGTGGCGCGCACCGCGGGGATGTTGGACAGCTTGTCGGTGACCACCCGGTGCACGGCGGCGACGTCGGCCACCCGGATCTGGATCATGGCGTCGTGCTCACCCGTGGTGACGGCGCAGTACTCCACCTCGGGCATCTGGGCCAGCGCTGCACGGAACTGCTTCCACAGATCCTGGCGCACGGTGACGAAGATCAGCGCGCAGATCTCCAGGCCGACCCGGGAGTAGTCGACGCGGGCGCTGAACCCGCTGATCACCCCGTCCGCGCGCAGGGCTTCGACGCGGGTGTACGCGTTCGCGCGGGAGACGCCGACGCGCTCGGCGAGGGCGGCCATGGAGAGGCGTCCATGCGAACGCAGGACGTCAAGGATCTTGAAATGCACCGCGTCGAGGGCGAGCCCGATGCCGATCCGTCCAGACCGCCGCTCACCCGACACGTCCGAGGTGGACAGATCTTTCATGATCGCGCCGTTCTGCTGATTTTCGTCTCGCGCTCGCCCCAGTGGCCGAAAACGCTGGTTAGTTTCACCCAACCCTAGCGGTGAAACGTCCAGGGACTCCGCCCAGCAGCCATTGACGCACGTCACAACTTCCTTCCTCTTTGCCCTGTTTCCGGAGGCTCGCATGTCCAGATTCAGCACCGGGTCGTACCCGGCGGCGCTCTCGCTCGTCGCCGTCGCGGCACTCGCCCTCACCGCCTGCTCCGGCGCCGGGAGCGCGACGGGATCGTCGTCCGGTGGCGGGAAGACGCTGGTGGTCGACACCTCGTTCAACCTGAAGACCGCGGACCCGGGCCGTGAGTTCGAGCCGACCGGGCAGATCGTGGACAAGGCGCTCTACGAGACGCTGCTCTCCTTCGAAGGCAACGATGTCACGAAGCCGATACCGGGGCTGGCCTCCTCCTACGAGCAGTCCGCGGACGGAAAGACGCTCACCCTGCACCTGCGGGCCGGCGCGAAGTTCTCGGACGGCAGCGCGGTCACCGCGGACGACGTGGTGTTCTCGCTCAACCGCGTGATCGCGCTCAAGGGCAACCCGTCGTTCCTGCTCGACGGCGTCACGGTGACCAAGACGGACGCCTCCACCGTCACCCTCGTCTCGGCGAAGTCGAACCCGGCGCTGCCCTTCATCCTGCCCAACCCGGCGCTCGGCATCGTGAACGCGAAGGCGGTCCAGGCCCATGGGGGCTCCGCGACCGCGTCCGACGCGGCGGAGAAGTACCTCAACAGCGCGTCGGCCGGCTCGGGCCCGTACACGCTGTCCTCCTTCAACACCAACACCCAGGTCGTCCTGACGAAGAACCCCAAGTACAACGGCTCCGCCAAGCCCACGTACGACAAGGTCGTCATCCGTAACGTCCAGGCGCCCACCCAGAAGCTCAACGTGCAGCGCGGCGACAGCCAGGTGGCCCTCGACCTGACCTCCGACCAGGTCAAGGGGCTGGCCGGCGGACTGAAGGTGAGCAGCGGCGCGTCCTCGGACGTGATCTTCCTGCTGCTCAACCAGGACACCAAGGTCAGCAGCGTGACCGCGAACGCCAAGTTCGTGGAGGCGGTGCGCAAGGGCATCGACTACAAGGGTCTTCTCACGCTCGGCGGCGCCGGCTCGGTCCAGCCCGCCGGAGTCATCCCGTCCAACTTCCTCGGGGCGCTGCCCTCCTCGCAGGCCGCCGGCCGTGACGTGGCCGGGGCCAAGGCGGCGCTGAAGGCCAGCGGGATCGCGAAGCCCTCGGTGACCCTCGGCTACCCCAGCGACCTGACCGTGGACGGCCTGTCGCTCCAGACGCTGGCCGAGCGGATCCAGGCGCAGCTGAAGGAGGTCGGCATCGACGTGACCCTCGCCCCCGCGCCGACCACCACCGAGCTGGACAACTACCGCAACGGCAAGGAGCAGGCGGGCCTTTGGTACTGGGGCCCGGACTACCCGGACCCCAGCGACTACCTGGTCTTCCTGCCCGGCAACCTGGTCGGCCTGCGGGCGGGCTGGAAGGCCGGCGCCGACAACGAGCTGACGGCCCTCGGCGAGAAGGCCGCCACCACGATCGGCGACGACACCCGCAAGACGCAGTACGAGGAGATCCAGACCAGGCTGAACGCCGGCGGTCCCTTCATCCCGCTGATGCAGCCCAGCCGGAACACGGTCTCCGCCGCGTCGGTCACCGGCATCGCTTACAACCCCGTGTGGACGATCGATGTCGCCGCGCTCGGAAGCAAGTGAGGCAGCGGGCGGGCGGCTGCGGCCGCCCGCCCGCGGGGCCCGCGCCGGTCTGCTCCGGCGCCACCCGCTGGCCCGTTTCCTGCTCCGCCGGACCCTGACCGCCGCACTGCTGGCGCTCGGGGTGACCCTGGTGACGTTCGTCCTCACCAACCTCGTCCCGGGCGACCCCGCGGCCGCCAACCTGGGCCAGCGGGCGATCGGCGACCCGGCGATCGTCGCCCGGTTCCGGCACCAGCACGGCCTCGACAAGCCATTGCCGGTCCAGTACGCGACCTACCTCGGCAACCTCCTCCACGGTGACCTGGGCGAGTCCCAGCAGAGCCACCAGCCGGTGCTGACGGACCTTGGCACCGCCGTCCCGGCCACCCTCGAACTGGCCGGCGCCGCGATCGTCGTCTCGCTGGTCGTGGGCGTGGCCTTCGGCGTCGTCGCGGCCCTGCGCCGGGACCGGTTCACCGACCAGGTCCTGCGGGTGGTCAGCCTGCTGGGGGTGTCGGTGCCGACCTTCTGGCTGGCGCTGCTCGCCTTCTACCTCTTCTTCTACAAGTTCGGCATCGCGCCGGGCAGCGGCCGCATCGCGCCGGAGTTCGCGCCTCCACCGGACGTCACCGGCCTGTACACGGTCGACGCCGCCCTCGCGGGCCAGTGGCCGGTGTTCTGGAGCGCGGTCGGTCACCTGATGCTCCCGGCGCTGGTGCTCACCGCGTACACCGTCGGTCTGCTCACCCGGTTCACCCGGTCCGCCGTCCTCGAGGTGCTGGGCCAGGACTACGTCCGGGCCGCGCGGGCCAAGGGTCTGCCCGGCCGGACGGTGCTGTTCCAGTACGTGCTGCGGGCGGCCCTCGTACCGGTCATCACGGTCGCCGGACTGGCGTTCGGCGCCCTGCTGTCGGGCACGGTCCTGGTGGAGTCGATCTTCGCCTGGCCGGGTCTGGGCGCGTACGCCTACCGCAGCGCGACCACCCTCGACCTGCCGGCCGTCATGGGCGTCGGACTGGTGGTCGGCATCGTGTACCTGACCGTGAACCTCGCCGTGGACGTGCTGTACGGCCTGATCGACCCGAGGGTGAGGGTGCAGTGAGACTCAACCTGTTGCGACGGCTGCCCCGCGCCTGGCGCAGACCGCTCGCGGTCTGCGGGGGTCTGGTCTCCCTGGGCTGGCTGGTCGTCGTGCTGGCCGCGCCACTGCTCGCCCCGCACGACCCGCTGGCCCAGGACCTGCCCCGGCTGGCCTCCCCCGGCGCCGGGCACTGGTTCGGCACCGACGAGCTGGGCCGGGACGTACTGAGCAGGGTGCTGTACGGCGCCCGGATGTCCATTCCGCTCTCGCTGCTGCTGGTGGCCATGTCGCTGCTGGTCGGCGGACTCCTCGGCGCCTGCGCCGGGTTCTTCGGGCGCTGGGTGGACGAGACCGTGATGCGGGTCGCGGACCTGGTGTTCGCCTTCCCCACCGTCATCCTGGCGATGGTCGTCGCCGCGGCCCTGGGCGCGAGCCTGGAGAACGCGGTGCTGGCGGTCCTGGTGGTCGCCTGGCCCTCGTACGCCCGTGTCACCCGCGGGCTGGTCATGGGCCTGCGCAACCGCGAGTTCGTCCTGAGCGGACGGCTGCTGGGCTTCTCCGCCTGGCACTCGCTGCGCGTGGACGTGCTGCCCAACATCCTCGGCCCGCTGCTGGTGCTCGCCACGCTCGACATCGGCACCGCGACCCTGCTGCTGTCGGGGCTGTCCTTCCTCGGGCTGGGTGCCAAGCCGCCCACCGCCGAGTGGGGCGCGATGGTCGCGTCCGGTACGCAGCAGTTCGACATGTGGTGGATGGGCGTCTTCCCGGGCCTGGCCATCCTGACGGTGGTCCTGGCCTTCAACTTCCTCGGCGACGCGCTGCGGGACGCGCTGGACCCCAACACCGCGCGGACCATCGGCGCGGAGAAGGAGCGTGTGGCGTGACCACCACCGAAACTCCCGAAGAGGCCGACGGCGGGACCGCCGGGTCGGTCGCCGGCGGGACCGTGGCAGCCGACGACGGGACCGCGGCGGCAGTCG
Organism: Streptomyces sp. NPDC001443; assembly: GCF_053597355.1. NCBI lineage: Bacteria > Bacillati > Actinomycetota > Actinomycetes > Kitasatosporales > Streptomycetaceae > Streptomyces > Streptomyces sp. NPDC001443. The sequence goes on along the minus strand of NZ_JBSFIA010000028.1, from coordinate 116,262 downwards.
TCGGCACGGTCGAGAAAGGCACGGTCGAGAAAGGCACCGCCGGGCAGGACGCCACCGTGCTGGAGATCTCCGGACTCACGCTCGACCTGCCTGCCGAGGACGGCACCAAGCGGATCCTGCACGGTGTCGACCTCACGCTCCAGGCCGGCCGCATCCACGGCCTGGCCGGGGAGAGCGGCTCCGGCAAGACCATGACCGGCTTCGCCGTGCTCGGTCTGCTGCCGCCCGGCGCCCGCACCACCGGCCGGATCGGGTTCGAGGGCGAGGATCTGCTGACCCTGCCGCCCCGGCGGCTCGGCGCGCTGCGCGGCCGCGCGGTCAGCATGATGTTCCAGGACCCGTCCACCAGCCTGCACCCCATGCTCACCATCGGACGCCAGCTCACCGATCACCTGCGCCACCACCTGAAGCTGGACCGCAAGGCGGCCCGGGCGCGGGCGGCCGAGCTGCTCGGGCAGGTCCGCATCCCCAACCCGCTGGAGGCGCTGGGGCGTTACCCGCACCAGTTCTCCGGCGGCATGCGGCAGCGCATCGCCATCGCGATCGCGCTGGCCTGCGAGCCCAAGGTGCTGATCGCCGACGAGCCGACCACCGCGCTCGACGTCACCGTCCAGGCCGGTGTGCTGCGGCTGCTGCGCGGGCTCTGCGACGACCTCGGCCTCGCCGTGCTGCTGGTCACCCACGACCTGGGCGTGATGTCCGCGATCGCCGACGAGGTCAGCGTGATGCGTCACGGCCGTGTCGTCGAGACCGGCCCGCGCGGCCGGGTCCTCACCGAACCGCACCACGAGTACACCCGTACGCTCCTGGACGCGCTCCCCGGAAGGAGCACCGTATGACCCGGCAACCGGACCGAGGGTCCCTGCTCAGCGTCGACGACCTGGTCGTCCAGTACCGCCGTCCCGGGGCTCCGCCGACCCGGGCGGTCGCCGGGGTCAGCCTGGAGGTGCGGGCCGGGGAGGTCGTCGGGCTGGTCGGCGAGTCGGGCTGCGGCAAGTCGACGCTGGCCCGCGCGGTGTGCGGGCTCGCCCCGTCCGAGGAGGGCTCGATCTCCTTCGACGGCACGCCGGTGCGCCCGCTGGGCGTGCGCCGCCGCGACCCCGCGCTGACGTCCGTCCAGATGGTCTTCCAGGACCCGTACGGATCGCTCAACCCCCGCCGCCGGGTGGGCGCGCAGATCGCCGACGGCATCCGTACGGCGGCCGGGCGCGGCGAGGACGCCGACGGCGCCACGCCGGAGGACTTCCTGACCCGGGTCGGTCTGCCCGCGGACGCGGCGCTGCGCTACCCGCAGGAGTTCTCCGGTGGCCAGCGGCAGCGCATCGCCATCGCCCGCGCGCTCGCCGCCCGGCCGCGGCTGCTGGTCGCCGACGAGCCGATCTCCGCGCTGGACGCCTCCGCCCAGCTCCACGTGGCCAGGCTGATGCGGTCGTTGGCCGTGGAGTCGGGTGCCGGGCTGCTCTTCATCAGCCATGACCTGTCGGTCGTACGCCTCATCGCCGACCGGATCGCGGTGATGTACCTCGGGCAGATCGTGGAGACCGGGGTCACCGCCGAGGTCTGGGACAACCCGCGCCACCCGTACACCCAGGCCCTGTTGGCCGCCATCCCGCAGCCCGACGGCGCCGGGCTGCTGCCCGCCGAACTCCCCGGCGACATACCCGACCCGTCGGCCCCGCCGAGCGGCTGCCGCTTCCACCCGCGCTGCCCGCTCGCCTTCGACGGCTGCGACCGCGAGGAACCGCGACTGGCCGACGGCGTCGCCTGCCGCCTCTACTCGGCCGTCGCGTCTTCGGCGCCTGCGACGGCTGCCACCGCGAGCAGCCGCGGCTGACCGGCGACGACGTCGCCTGCCGCCTCTGTCCGGCCGTCGCGCCTGCGACGACGGCGTCGTCCGCCGCCTCTGTCCGGCGGCCTGACCGAGGCTCAGGAACCTTCCGCACGGCACGGCACACGCTACCCGGCGGTGGGGCGCCTCCCGTCGCGCGGGGCCTCCCGCCGCGGCCCCGCCGTGCCCGACCGGCCGCGGACCGGGCGACCGCTCCGCCCCGACCTCCCCCCACCCACGGAGATGTGATGCAGGACCGAACCGACACCGCCGGGCCCGGCCCGGACCCTCAGCCGGCCGACCGCCTCCGGGCCGCCCGCGCGGCCACGGCCGCCGCCGGGCTGGACGCGCTGCTGATCTCCCCCGGCGCGGATCTGCGCTACCTGACCGGCTACGACGCCCTGCCGCTGGAACGGCTGACCTGCCTGGTCCTGCCGGTCGAGGGCGACCCGTTCCTGCTGGTGCCGACCCTGGAGAAGCCCGCCGCGCAGGCCTCGCCCGCGGGCGCACTGGGCATAGAGATCACCGGCTGGGAGGAGACCGACGACCCCTACGCCCTCGTCGCCGCCCGGCTGCCGTCCCGGATCGCCAGGGTCGGCGTCGACAACCACATGTGGGCGGAGAAGACGATCGCGTTCCGCGACGCCCTGCCCGGCGCCCGGCAGGAACTCGCCGGCGGCGTGCTGAACGAACTGCGGATGCGCAAGACCCCGCAGGAGGCGGCGGCCCTGCGGGAGGCCGGGGCGGCCATCGACCGCGTGCACGCCCGCATGGGCGAATGGCTGCGGGCCGGACGCACCGAGCGCGAGGTCGGCCGGGACATCGCCGACGCGATCCTCGCCGAGGGCCACGTCCGGGTCGACTTCGTGATCGTCGGCTCCGGGCCCAACAGCGCCAGCCCGCACCACGAACTGTCCGACCGGGTGATCCGGCCGGGCGACCCGGTGGTCGTCGACATCGGCGGCACCACGCGCCAGGGCTACTGCTCCGACTCCACCCGCGTGTACGTGGCGGGCGAGCCGCCCGAGGAGTTCCGACGGCTGTACGAGGTGCTGCTGCGCGCCCAGCGGGCCCAGACCGACGCGGTGCGGCCGGGCATCACGGCCGAGCAACTGGACGCCGTCGGGCGGGACATCATCACCGACGCCGGCTACGGCCCGTACTTCGTGCACCGCACCGGGCACGGCATCGGCGTGGAGAGCCACGAGGAGCCGTACATCGTGTCCGGCAACCGGCTGCCCCTGGAGCCCGGCATGGCCTTCTCCATCGAGCCGGGCATCTATCTCCCCGACCGGTACGGGGCCCGGATCGAGGACATCGTCCTGTGCGCCGAGGACGGCGGCGAGCGCCTCAACCGCGGCGACCGCGACCTGGTCGTGCTCCCCTGACACCCGGAAACACCCTCCCCTGAGGCCCGGTTCCGCCGCCGCACCCGGCCGACGGACAGCACGGTCGACGGACAGCACGGTCGACAGGCACCACGCCCGACGGGCACCACGGTCGACCGGTGGCGTCACCCGCGCCGCCCGTCCTCCCCGCCACAGGTCCGGCCGACCGGAGAGGGGCACGTCCCGCGGTGTCGGACCGACGACGAACTGTCCGTCGCCGGAAAGCCGTCCGACCGCCATGTGCCGCCGAGCGAGGGCCTGTTCACCCCGCCGGCCATCGCCTCGGGAAGCGAACCACCGGTCGCCGTCACCGGCAGGGGACGCTCGCCGAACCCGTGGACGCGGGCTCACGAGCGCCCCTGCCCCACCCCCCTCACCCACCACCACGCACCCGGAGGACCCAGCCATGTCCGCTTCACCGCCCCCTCCCGCCCCCTCCGTACCCGTGGGCGCCCGCCCCGGCGGCACGCCCGCCGACCTCGCGGCCGTCTGGGCGGTGGTCTCCGGCATGTACGGGGCCTACACCGCGGGCGACCGCGAGCGCATCGACTCCTTCCTGGATCCCGACGCCACCATCTGGGACTCCGCGACCCCCGGACTGCTCTGCGGAAAGGCCGATCTGGACCGTGTCCGGGACGGCCGCCCCACGGCCGAAACCGGCCCCGCCGAAGTCGCGCTGACGGCGTACGACCAGGTCATCGACGTCTTCACGGACCTCGCCGTGGCCCGCTACTGGCTGCGCGTCGACTTCCGTGCCGCCCCGCCGGAGCTCGTACGCAACACCGCGCTCCTGCGCCGTGACGCCGGCAGCGACGCATGGCTGATCGTCCACCTGCACGAGGACGTCCAGGCCCCCGCCCAGCCGTAGGGGCACCCTGCGCGAGGTACCCGAGGACCCCGTCATCAGCGGAAGGCCGATGTCGGGGTCCTCGCGTTGCCCGCACCGCGCAGTGCCGCACAACTCCGCTTTTCCGCAACGAAGTTGTGGCTGCATCAAGTCCGGGTACGCGGGCCGCGCCGGGGCCCTTCCAGAGCCGCACCGGGATCCGCCCACAGCCGCTCCGCGGCCTTCTGTCGGGCCGCCAGACCAGCGGGTCCCGGGACGGCCGACCCCTTGCTAACACGGCCCACCGCGCCGCCTCCACAGCGACACGCCGACGTCGCGGAGTGAGCGGGCGTCAGAAGATCCATCAGAAGGACCAATGGTATGTCAATCCGCTTAATTTGATGGCGATATGACAGATTATCAGGCCTTCAATCCGGGCCATAAATGCCTCATTTGGCGCCCTTCTGCCGATCTTTCGATATGACTGATATGACCGGTGTGGGTAAGTTCATCCACGAGCCGGCTGACGGGTCGGCCACCCTGAGACAGGAGATTGCGACATGGAGCTTCGTTCCACGGTGATCACGGCGGCTGTTTCCGCGGCAGCGGCGCTGGCCGCGACCGGCATCACCTACGCTTCGGCCGCTTCCGCTCCGGCGCTTCAGCAGGCGCCGGCCGTCGCCGCCTCCGTCACCGACGGTGGCAGCGGTGGCAACAACAACAACGGCAAGGGCAACGAGGGCAAGGGCAACGAGGGCCGCGGCGGTGGCCACCGCTACTACGAGGGCCGCGTCGAGATCAACGAGCGGTCGTACTCGGCCCACCCCGGCGACTGCATCACCGTCCTCAGCGGCCTCGGCGCCCGTAGCCTGAACATCAACAACGACACGCGTCGCACCGTCGAGATCTTCCGCGGCGCGGTCTGCGACAACGGCGCCCCCATCGCCACGGTCGGCCCGCGCAGCTCCGCCGCCGGCGTGCGGCCGGGCCACGTCGAGGGCATCGAGGTCGAGCACGGCGTCGTGGCCAGCTTCCGGGTGGTCCGGGGCTACGACGGCTACGACGGCGGGTTCGGCGGCGGCTACGGTGGCGGCGGCTACGGTGGCGGCGGCTACGGTGGCGGCGACCGCGGCGGCGACGACCGCGGCGGCGACGGCGACTGGTAGGACGCGCCCCGCACAGTGAGGGCCCCCGGCCCGCCGGAATCGGGCCGGGGTCCCACTACCCACCATTCTCCGACAGCCACGCCCCGTGTGCACCCCGCGCGCCCCGTGCCGGGCGCGCGAGGGACATGCGGGGCGTGGCCGTCCTCCCCGCACCGGCCGGTCCGTCCGGGAAGCCCCGCCCGCCTCCCGTGCCGCCGCACCGGCCGTCTTCCGGCGTTCCCCCGTCCCGTGAACGGGTGAGGAGTGACATGAGCATCCACCTGGTGGAGGACGTGAGCGACGCCACCTACGTCCTGGACCGCCTCGCCATCACCTGGACCCCGGCCCGGCCGTGGCTGGGACACCTGGTCTCGTGGGAGACGAAGGGCCACCTCAAGGAGCCGGTCGACCTGACCCGGGTCACCTGCGATGTGATCATGAAGTTCGGCCCGGTGAAGATGTTCGACCGGAACTACCGGCTGCCCGACCTGCTGGAGGGATTCGGCGCGAGTCTGCCGGGCGACCCCAGACCACCCGCCGGACCCTGGCGGCAGACGTGGAACCTCCGGCTGCCCGAAGCGGTACCGGTCGCCGAGCACCGCATCCTGCTGCGCGCCCGGACGGGCCGGGGCAGCAACTTCTTCGCCCTGGACATCGCCCTGGACTTCACCCGCCGCTTCCGTGCGGCCGCGCCTTCGAGCGAGACGGCAGGCTCACGCGTGCTCCACGCCGCGCACCACCAGGGCTGACGGAGCCGGCCCACGCCCGCGCACCGGACCGCCGTGCCCGCCGTGCTCAGTCGGGCAGCAGGAGCTCGCACCACACCTGTTTGCCGCCGCTGACGGGCACCGTCCCCCACGACTCCGACACGGCCTCGACGAGCAGGATGCCCCGGCCGCCCGTGGCCTCCCAGCCGATGTTGGTGGGCTTCATGGGCGCGCGCGGCGAGACGTCGAAGACGCCGACCCGCATACGGTGGTTGACGAGCGTGAGGTCGAGACGGACCTGACCGTCGGTGTGGACCATCGCATTGGTGACGAGCTCGGAGACGACCAGCAGGACGGGGTCCATGCTGCGCTCGGGCACGCCCCAGGTGCGCAGGGTGCGCCGGGTGAAGCGGCGGGCGTGGCGGACCGCCTCGGGGACCCGCCAGACCGTCCAGGTCTCGCGCAGCGGACGTACCGCCATGCCGTCGTAGCGCATGAGGAGCAGCGCGATGTCGTCGTTGCGGGGGGCGTTGCCGAGCAGCGCGTCGGCGACCAGGCCGAGGTCCGTGGGGTCGGAGCGGGACAGCTCGTGGGCGAAGCCCTCCATGCCGGTGTCGAGGTCGGACTCGGGCGACTCCACGAGGCCGTCGGTGGTCAGGGCGAGCAGCGTGCCGGGCCGGAGCCGCAGCGGCGTCATCGGGAAGTCGGCCTGGGCCAGCACGCCGAGGGGCGGGCCGCCCTCGGCCTCCGCGATCTCCGTGGTGCCGTCCGGGTACAGCAGCACCGGCGGCAGATGCCCCGCGCGCACGCACCAGGCGGAGCCCTCCTCCATGTCGACGTCGACATAGCAGCAGGTGGCGAAGAGGTCCGTCTCCATGTCCATCAGCAGCCTGTTGGCGTGCGAGACCACCACGTCCGGGGTGTGTCCCTCGGCGGCGTAGGCGCGCAGGGCCGTGCGCATCTGGCCCATCAGCGTGGCCGCGCCCGCGTTGTGGCCCTGGACGTCGCCGATGACGAGGGCGACGTGGTTGTCGGCGAGGGGGATCACGTCGTACCAGTCGCCGCCGAGCTCCAGTCCGGCGGTGGTGGGCAGATAGCGGGCGACGGCGACCCCGCCGGGCAGCTTCGGCAGCCGGCGCGGCAGGAGCTGACGCTGGAGCATGCCGATCAGTTCGTGCTCGGCGTCGAAGGCGTGCGCGCGCATCAGGGCCTGGCCGACGAGTCCGGCGGAGGCGGTGAGCAGGGTGCGTTCGTCGGGGCCGAAGTCGTGCGGGGACTCCCAGCCGATCAGGCAGGCGCCCGCCGTCCGGCCGCCGGCGGTCAGCGGCAGCACGGCCAGGCCACCGGGGCCGACCTCGGCGAGGGCGGGTTCCAGGTCGGCGCCGACGGGCCAGATCTGGGCGCGGCCCTCGCGCAGCGCCGCGGCGAGGGTGGGCATGGAGCGCACCGGCGCCTCGGGCCATTCGGTGCGCCACTCCTGGCGCCACAGCTCGGGCCAGGCCTCCTGGGCGGGCGGGTCGAGGACGGTGACGACGAGCCGGTCGCCCTCCAGTTCGGCGAGCGCGATCCGGTCGGCCCGCAGCGGCTTGCGCAGGGCGGTGACCACGGCCTGGCTGACGTCGCGGACGGTGCCGGCGGTGGCCAGCGCCGCCGCCAGGCGCTGCACCCGGGTCACGTCGGTGACCTCGGAGCCCGGTCCGGAGGCGTCCTCCACGGTGCCCACGAGCCGGGGCGGGCGGCCCTCGCCGCCCGGCAGCAGACGGCCGCGCAGCCGGAGCCACCTCGGCGGGCCCGCGGGCTGTACGACGCGGAACTCCAGTTCGCGGTCGCCGATGGACAGGTGGTCGACCTCCACCACCGACATCAGCGAGGGCAGGTCCTCCGGGACGGTGCGCCCCAGCAGGGTCTCGACCTTGCCGTCGAATCCGTCCCTGGGCAGCCCGAAGACCTCCAGCAGACCGTCGTCCACCTCCACCCGGCCGGTGTCCATGGCGAGGCTGAAGGCGTGCGACGCGAGCTCCTCCCCCACCGGTGTCCCGGCCGGGGAGGGAGTGGCGACGGTGGCGGCGATCAGCGCGAGACACTCGCGTTCCTCGGCGCCGAAGCCGCCGGGGCGTTCGCTGACGGCCAGCAGGCATCCCCCGCCGTCCCCGGGCACGGGCAGCGCCGCCACGAAGAAGTCGGGGACGCCCTGCGAGGGCGTGAACCGGAACTCGGGGCACTCGGCGAGCTCCGCGGGACCGAGCCACACGGGCCGCCCGCTGCGGTGGGCGCCGGCGACCGGGGAGCGGCCGGAGATGTGGTAGCTCTCGCGCAGCCCGTACAGCGTCCGCGGCACACCGGCCGAGTCCACCAGGCAGAGCAGACTGCCGTCGTCACCGCCCGGTACGTAGACGACGGCCAGCGCCGCGCCCGCGAACACCAACACCTGTTCGAGTGCGTGGTGCATCCGAACCGGCGCGTCGAGGTCCGCGGCGATCGATTTGAGGGCTAGTTCGGCACGCATCGATCGCGATCCGCGTCCCGCATCGCCCACACTGACCACGTCCGTAATTACAGCGCGTATCTGGCCCCTGCGCAGCCCCTGTGACCGCCCGAGGCACCTCATGGCCGCCGCCGGGCGGGGAAAACCGCCCGTTCGAGAAGTATCGAATATATCTTCATGCGCGGTCTCGGCATCGCGACCTCGTGACGGCCGTTCACCGTGCGCGTCCGGCGCGCAGGGGGGAGATTTGATCCCTGGGACCCGCCGGGCCCCGGGAGGTGGTCGCCATGTCCGACGGCCAGAGATCCGAGCAGGCACCCGCCGCCGCCCGGACGCCGGTCGGCCGTCCCCTGCTCTCGCTCGCGCTGACCGCGCTGATGGACGACGTCCACGCGCACTCCGGCGCGCTGTACCTGCGCGCGCCCGACGAACCCGTGCTGGAGATGGCGGTGACGGCGGGGCTGCCGCGGGCGTTCGCGGCACCCTGGCAGCGGGTGGGGCTGAACGCGCCGATCCCCGTCGCGGAGGCGGCACGCGAACGGCGGCTGGTCTGGGTCGGCGGCGAGCAGGAGATGGCCCGCCGCTATCCGCGGATCTCGGTGATCCTGCCCTACCCGTTCGCGCTGGCCGCGCTGCCGGTGGCGACCGCGTCCACGGTGTACGGCGCGCTGTACGTGACCTGGCCCGGCTCGCACCCCGGCCACCTGTCCGACCACGAGCGCACCCATCTGACGGCGGCCTGCGAGCGGCTCGCGCTGCGCCTGGAACGCGCCGCCGCGGACAGCCGTCCGCCGGGCGCGGAGCCCGAGCTGCCGGCACCGTCCCCGGCGGGCTGCGCGGCCGACGTGCTGGGCACGGTGGAGGCGGCACGCATGGTGGCGCGGCTGCCGTACGGGCTGTGCTCGCTCGATCTGAACGGACGGATCGGCTTCGCGAACGCGGCGGCGGCCGACCTGCTCGACGTCCCGGTCAGCGAACTCCTCGGCACCCATCTGTGGGCGACCGTGCCCTGGCTCAACGACCCGGTGTACGAGGACCGCTACCGGGCCGCGCTGCTCAGCCAGCAGCCCACCTCCTTCGTGGCGCTGCGCCCGCCGGGGACCTGGCTGTCGTTCCGCCTGTACCCGAGCACGAACGGGCTGAGCGTGCGTATCAGCAGGGCGCACTCGGTGGCGCAGATGAAACGGGCCGGGCCGCGGCCGGGGGACGCGGCGTCGCGCCTGGTCACCCTCTCGCAGATGCTGAGCCTGGCCGGCGCGCTCACCGAGGCGGCGGGCGTGCAGGACGTCGTGCAACTGGTCGCCGACGAGATCGCCCCGGCGGTGGGCAGCCGGGCCCTGGCGCTGCTGGGCGCGCGGGCGGGCCGGCTGCATGTGCTGGGGCACCGGGGCTACCCGGACGCGTACGTCGTGGAGCGCCTCGACGGCATCCCGCTGACCGCGCCGGCCCCGGGCGCGCACACCCTGCGCACCGGGGTGCCCGCGTTCTTCGAGTCCCGGGAGCAGCTCGAACACCTGTACCCGATCCGGCGGGCGACCCCCGACGGATTCGCGGCCTGGGCGTATCTGCCGCTGGTCGCCTCCGGCCGGCCGGTCGGCACCTGCGTGCTCGCCTACGCCGAACCGCACCCCTTCCCGGCGGACGAGCGCGCGGTGCTGACCAGTCTGGGCGGGCTGATCGCGCAGGCCCTGGAGCGGGCCCTGCGCTACGACGCCAAGCACCGGCTCGCGCACGGGCTCCAGGACGCGCTGCTGCCGCGCTCGCTGCCGTCCGTCGCCGGCATCGAGGCGGCGGCGCGCTATCTGCCCGCCACCCAGGGCATGGAGATCGGCGGTGACTTCTACGACCTGGTGGACGCGCGGCCCCTGGCGACGGCGGTGATCGGGGACGTGCAGGGGCACAACGTGACGGCGGCGGGGCTGATGGGTCAGATCCGTACCGCGGTACGGGCGTTCACGGCCGTCGGTCAGGCGCCGGAGGAGGTCATGGGCAGCACCAACCGGATGCTGATCGACCTCGGCTCCGACCTGTTCGCGAGCTGTCTGTACCTGCGGCTCGACCCGGGGCGGGGGCGGGCGGTGATGTCCCGCGCGGGGCACCCGCCGCCGCTGCTGCGCCGCCCGGACGGGCGGGTGCGGGTGCTGGACCTGGCGGGCGGCCCGCTGCTCGGCATCGACGCCTCCGTGACGTACACGGCGACGGAGGTCGACCTCGGTCCCGGCTGTCTCCTGGCCCTGTACACCGACGGTCTGATCGAATCGCCCGGCGTCGACATCGGGGACGCCCTCGCCGAGCTGGGCGCGCGCCTGTCGCTGGTCGGGGACCAGCCGCTGGACGAGGTGGCCGACGACCTCGTACGCAACTACGCGGCCGCGGAGGACCGGATCGACGACGTGGCGCTCCTGCTGCTGCGGGCGGGCGACCGGCCGCCGACGGGTGGGCCGTGACGGCTGGAGGATCCGACGGCTGGAGACAAGGGACGGTCCGGCCCTCCCGCCGGAGGGCCGGACCGTTCCACCGCCGGCCGATACCGCTGGTGCCGACCGGTCAGTGGGTCCTGTGTCAGTTCGAGTGGTTCTTGTGGTGCTTGGACTTGCCGGTGTGCTGGCCCGCGGCGTTCTGGCCGGCCGCGCCGGACGGGTCGGCCGCGCCGGACGGGTCGGCCGCGCCGGACGGGTCGGCCGCGCCGGACGGGTCGGCGGTGGCCGACGGGTCGGCGGCGCCGCCCACCGCGTCGCCACCGCCGGCACCGGCCTGGTCACCGGCTCCGGCACCGGCGTCCGCGGCGCCGAGGGTGGCGCCGGTCGCCGTCAGCGCGGTGGTGACCGGCTGGAAGAAGGTCTCGCCGCCGGCGGTGCAGTCGCCGCTGCCGCCCGAGGTGAGGCCGACCGCGCCGCCGTCCCGGGTGAACAACGAGCCGCCGCTGTCGCCGGGTTCGGCGCAGACGTCCGTCTGGATGAGGCCGGTGACCGTGCCCTCCGGGTAGTTCACCGTGGCGTCGAGGCCGAGCACCTGGCCGTCGTGCAGACCGGTGGTGCTGCCCATCCGGAACACCTGCGCGCCGACCGTGGCCTCGGCGGCCTGGAGGATCTGGACGGTCTGGCCGCCGCCGATGTTGACGTCGCTGGGCGCCTGGGTGGTGGCGTCGTCGTACTTGACGAGGGAGAAGTCGCCGTCACCGGGGAAGACCGCCTGGTCGACGGTGGCGATCGGCTGGCCGTTCTGCGAGTCGGACCACTGCTCGGCGGCGACGCCGCAGTGACCGGCCGTCAGGAAGGCGGGCGAGCCGTCGCTCGCGGTGACGTTGAAGCCCAGGGAGCAGCGCGCTCCGCCGCCGAAGATGGCGTCGCCGCCCGACACGAACGTCTTGAAGGCGCCGGCGGACTTCTTGATGGTGGCCATGCCCGAGCCGAGGCTCTGCACGGTCGACTCCAGCCGATTCCACTTTGCACCGGTGACCGTGGTGTCGGCGGTCACGAGGATCTGGTTCGTCCTGGGGTCGACGGCCCAGGCGGTGCCGGGGATGGTGGCCTTGGCCTTCAGGGTCTGCGCGGCGGCGGCCAGTTCGGCCGTGCTGTTGTCGACCTCGCGGACCTTCGCACCGGCCTTCTCGGCCTGCACCACCACGTTGTCCTTGTCACCGGAGACATTGACGACGTTGACGACGAGCTGCTTGCCGGCGCTGTCGTAGTACGAGCCGGCGAAGGAGTCGCCGAGCAGGTTCTGGAGCTGCGCGGCAAGGTTCGTCGCGTCCGCAGCCTTCAGGGTCTTCGGGGCCGCCGCGTCCGACGCACCGTCCTGGGAGGCCATGGCGTTCGGAAGGAGCAGGGCCGCCGCTCCGAGTGCCGCCACGCCGCCCGCCGCTATCACGGCCTTGCGCTTCGGATTCCGCTTGTGACTCAAACTTCTCGACCTCCTGGGGGGACGGGGTCTGCGCTGCCGGTCGGCAGCTCGTACTGCGGCGCCTGGATGGCTGTAGGTACGGGCGGTGCAGGCGGTGCGTTCAATTCCGTTTCGCAACTTCCTTTGCCCGGGGGCGAATCGGCTGGTCGGCGGGCCGAAATGGGCGGGCTCCGGGAACAATCCAGGCATGACGATGACCACTGCCGAGGCAGACAAGATCCTTTCCGACAACTTCGCCCCCTGGGTCCTCGCCCTGGGCCTGTCCGTGGTGTCCCTGGCGGAGGACCGGGCGACCCTGCGGCTGCCCTGGTCGGCGGAGCTGGCCCGGGAGGGCGGCGGGCTCTCGGGGCAGGCGCTGATGGCCGCGGCCGACACCGCGACTGTCGTCGCCGTCTCGGCGGCCCGGGGCGGCTTCGTACCGATGACGACCGTTCAGCAGTCCACGTCGTTCCAGCGTGCGGTGACGGATTCGGACGTCCTGGTCGAGGCGGTGCTGACGAAGCTGGGCCGCCGGACGGCGTTCGCCGACATCGCGATGACCGCCGAGCGCTCGGGCGAACTGGCGGCCCGCGCGAGCACCGTCTACGCGCTGCTGGGCTGACCCGGCGTCACATCCTCGATGCCCTCGATCCGGTACTCCGGGTGACCGTGCGATCGCGTTCCGCCCCGAACCCGGGGCGGAATCCCGGCTTCGGGGAATCTGCACAGCCCGTGCCCAGCCGGGTCACGGGAACGGGCGTATCTGCACATCCTCCGGAGGCTCCCGGGGTCCCGGGGGCCGGAGTGCCGGATGCGGTACCGGTCGACAAGGGGCGGTGTGCGCCGATGCCGTGGGGGGCTGTGAAGAAGTCGCCGACAAGCCGTGCCCGGGCCTGCACGGTTGACCACCCGTCAGCCCCGATTTCGCAGGTGGGGGCGGGTGATCAGGTGGAACGGCGGGCCGTGGAGCTGCTTTGATCCTGGCACCGCGAAAGCCGCCGGGGGCTCCCCGAGCGGGGCGCCCGGCGCCCGCGGTCGCGGCCGTCCCTGTCCCCAGAGGGGCCCGCGCACTCCCCCCTTGTGAATCTCCGTATGAAGGGAAGTTCCGTCATGAACTCCACCCCCCAGGTCACCACCGCCGAGATCTCCGACGCCGAGCTCGACAACGTCTCCGGTGGTCTGTCCCTGAACGCCCTGGGCACCGTCACCGGCCTGGTGGACGGCGTTGCCCCGGTCTCCGGCCTGGCCAACACGGCCGTCGGCACCGTCGAGGGTGTCACCGGCCTGAACACGGCCCCGGTCATGGGCCTGGTCGCCGGTCTCTGACCACGGCCTGCCGCCGCCGTCGGGTCCCGGAGCCTCCCCCACGGCTCCGGGACCCGGCGGGTGCCGTGAACCCGGTGCCGCCGGGCGCCGTGAACGCGCGCCATGAAATCCCACGACAGGTGAGGGAATTCCGTTGCAGTTCCGCCAACAGGCCCTCGCCAGGCACCAGTCCCCGGAGGACCTCGACCTTCCCGTGCGCCTCGCCCGCCCGCAGGGCCGGCTCGTCCTGGCGGTGACGGTGCTCGCGCTGGCGGGCTCCGCCGTGTGGGCGACGACCGGTTCGGTGGCCTCCGCGGTCGGCGCGCCCGCGATCCTCACCCACGGCGAGGGCAGTTACGTACTGGAGAGCCCCGCGTCCGGCCAGGTCACCGCGGTCCTCGCCGAGGAGGGCGAACGGCTGCCGGCCGGCTCCCCCGTCCTGAAGGTCCGTACGGACCGGGGCGACACGGTCGTCCGGGCGGTCGCCGCGGGCCGGGTCACCGCGCTCGCCGCCACCGTCGGCCACATCCTCCGCACCGGCGAGGACATCGCCGTGGTGGAGAAGGTCGCCCATGCCGACGACCCGCTGTACGCCACGGTGTACGTCCCGGCCGAGAACGCCGGCTCCGTCCCCGCGGGCGCGCCCGTCGACCTCACCGTCCAGACGGTGCCGTCACAGCGGTACGGCGTGCTGCGCGGGCATGTGAAGTCCGTCGGCCGGTCCGCGCAGTCGGCGCGGCAGATCACCGCGTTCCTCGGGGACGGCCAGCTCGGCGAGCAGTTCACCGGGCAGGGCCGGCCGGTCGCCGTCACCGTGCGGCTCGACCGGGCGGCCACGACGAGGAGCGGTCTGAAATGGTCCTCCGCGCAGGGACCGCCGTACGCCCTCACCTCCATGACCCTGGCCACGGCTTCGATCCGGCTGGCCGACCGGCGTCCCGTCGATTGGCTGCTGCCGTGACCGTCACCCGGGACCACCGGCGGGGCCGCCGCGCCGCCCCGCCCGCGCGCAAGCCCCGTACGGCGGGCGCGAGGACCGTACGCACCCCCACCGTGTTGCAGATGGAGGCCGTCGAGTGCGGCGCCGCCTGTCTCGCCATGGTCCTCGGCCACCACGGCCGGCACGTCCCGCTGGAGGAGCTGCGGGTCGCCTGCGGCGTCTCGCGCGACGGCTCGCGCGCGGGCAGCCTGCTGAAGGCGGCGCGCGGTTACGGGCTGACGGCCAGGGGCATGCAGATGGACCTGGCCGCCCTCGCCGAGGTGCGGGCCCCCGCGATCCTCTTCTGGGAGTTCAACCACTACGTCGTCTACGACGGCACCGGCCGCCGCCTCGGCCGCCGCGGGGTCTTCGTCAACGACCCCGGCAAGGGCCGCCGCTTCGTGCCGATGGAGGACTTCGACGGCAGCTTCACCGGTGTCGTGCTGGTCATGGAGCCGGGCGAGGACTTCGAGCGCGGCGGACGCCGGCCGGGGGTGTGGGGCGCGCTGCCGGCCCGGCTGCGCGGCACCGCGGGCACGATGCCGACGGCCGTCCTGGCGAGCCTGCTGCTGGTCCTGGTCGGGGCGGCCGTGCCCGCGCTCGCCCGCACCTACATCGACCTGTTCCTGATCGGCGGCCAGACGTCGCCGCTGGGCGTGCTGTTCACGTCGATGGCCGTCTGCGTGCTGCTCACGGTCCTGCTGACCTGGTTGCAGCAGGCCAACCTGCTGCACGGCCGCATCATCTCCTCGACCCTCTCCAGCGCCCGCTTCCTGCGGCATCTGCTGCGGCTGCCGGTGACGTTCTTCGCCCAGCGCAGCCCCGCCGACCTGGTCCAGCGGCTGCGGTCGAACGACGCGGTGGCCGAGACGCTGGCCCGTGACCTCGCAGCGGCGGGCGTGGACGCCGTGGTGGTGGTCCTGTACGCGGTGCTGCTGTACACCTACGACCCGCAGCTGACGTTCGTCGGCATCGGTGTGGCGCTGCTCAACGTGGTCGCCATGCGCGTGGTGATCCGGCTGCGCGCGACCCGTACGGCGAAGCTGCGCGCCGACAACGCCCGGCTCGCCACCACCGCCTACACGGGCCTCGAGCTGATCGAGACCATGAAGGCGACCGGCGGCGAGGACGGCTACTTCCGCAGGTGGGCCGGTCAGCACGCCACCACCCTGGAGGAGCAGCAGCGGCTCGGGGTGCCGGGTGCCTGGCTGGGCGTGGTCGCGCCGACGCTCGCCATGCTGAACAGCGCGCTGATCCTGTGGATCGGTGGGGTCCGGGCGATCGAGGGGCACATCTCCGTCGGTCTGCTGGTCGCCTTCCAGGCGCTGGTGGCCCGGTTCACCGCCCCGCTGACCCGGCTCAACGGCGTCGCGGGCCGCGTCCAGGACCTCGCGGCCGACATGGCCCGGCTCAAGGACGTGGAGAACTTCCCGGCGGACCCGCCGCACGGGCGCGGGGGCGGCGGCCCGGGCGCCGACTCCACCCGCCGACTGCACGGGCATGTCGAGCTGGAGGACGTCACGTTCGGCTACAGCCCGCTGGACGAGCCGCTGCTGTCCGGCTTCGACCTGAGTGTCGGACCTGGCCGTCAGGTGGCGCTGGTCGGCGGCTCGGGCAGCGGCAAGTCCACCGTGTCACGGCTCGTCTCGGGCCTCTACCGGCCGTGGCAGGGAGTGATCCGGATCGACGGGCGACGGCTGGAGGACATTCCGCGCGGGGCGCTGGCCGCCTCCGTGTCCTTCGTCGACCAGGACGTGTTCCTGTTCGAGGGCACGGTCCGCGACAACGTGGCGCTGTGGGACCCGTCGGTCCCGGACGAGGCCGTGGTGGAGGCACTGCGCGACGCGGCGCTGTACGACGTCGTCGCGCGCCGCCCCGGTGGCATCCACAGCCGGGTCGAGCAGGACGGCCGCAACTTCTCCGGCGGGCAGCGCCAGCGGCTGGAGATCGCGCGGGCGCTGGTGCGCGGGCCCAGCGTCCTCGTCCTGGACGAGGTGACGAGCGCGCTGGACGCGCAGACCGAGCTGACCGTGATGGACAACCTGCGCCGGCGCGGCTGCGCCTGTGTGGTGATCGCCCACCGGCTGAGCACCGTGCGCGACAGCGACGAGATCGTCGTGCTCCGGCACGGCGCGATCGTGGAGCGCGGGCGGCACGAGGAACTGGTGGCGCGCGACGGCGCGTACGCCGCGCTGATCAGGGAGCGCTGAGATGACGACCGTCGCGGAGGACGACCACGTGCTCGGCGCGCTCGGCGCGCTGGGCACACCGGTCGACTGCGCGGGCCTGACCCGGCTCGACCTGGCGGGTCCGCAGGTGCTGTGGCTGGTGACGGCGGGCGCCCTGGACCTGTTCGCGGTCGACGCGGCGCAGCAGGGGCACTGGCACCACCTCGGCCGGCTGGAGGCGGGCGCGCTGCTGCCGGGCCCGGTCGCCGGGCCCCGGCACACGCTGATCGCCCGCCCGGTCCGCGACTGCGCGGTGCGCCGGATCGGGCTGCGCGAGCTGTACCGGCCCCCGGCCGGCCAGAACCGGTCGTACGACGCCTACGGCGACCCGCAGTACGTGCCGCCGGCCGGCAGCCCGCTGGAGTACGCCCTCGCGCTGGGCGTGGGCCGGGCGCTGACCGTCCTCTTCCAGGCGCCGATGGCCGGCGAGCCGGCCGCGCAGGACCGGGGTTCCCCCGGGAACGCCGGTCCGGGCCCCGGGGACGACGACGTCTTCTGGGTGCAGGTGCCGCCGGGCAGTGTCCGGTACGGCTCCCTGTACGGCCCGGAGGCCGCCGCCGACCTGCTGATGGACCCCGGCCTCTGGCAGGGCCTGGTCGACCGGCAGTACCGGCTGCTGGCCGGCCTGGACCGCTGGATCGAGGAGCTGGAACGCACCCACGAGACCCGTACGGCCGCCGGCGTCAAGGCGGGTGAGGCGGTCCGCGCCCAGGCCGACCGGACGCTGCTCGCCTCGATCGGCGGCCGGTCCGGGCGGCCCATGACGGCCGCCGACGCGGACGCCACCCACGCCGCGTGCCGACTGGTGGCCCGGGCGGCCGGGATCACTCTGGCGGCGACCGCTCCGAGCGGCACCGGCGGCGACCGGCTCGACCCGGTGGAGCAGCTCGCCCTCGCCTCGCGGGTACGCACCCGGGCGGTGCGGCTGGAAGGAGCCTGGTGGCGGGAGGACGTCGGCCCGCTGGTGGGCCGACGCGCCCTGTCCGGAGCGCCGGTGGCCCTGCTGTGGCGGCGCGGCGGATACGTGGCCGTGCATCCGGCGACCGGCCGCGAGACGCCTGTCGAGCGGGCCGACGCCCAGGAGTTCGAGCCGCGCGGGGTGATGTTCTACCGTCCGCTCCCGGAGCGCGTGCCCGGACCGCTGCGGCTGCTGCGGTTCACCCTGCGCGGCACCGGCGGCGATCTGGCCCGGCTGCTGCTGAGCGGCCTGGTCACGGTCGCGGTCGGCGCGCTGGTGCCGGTGGCCACCGGCAAGGTGCTCGGCGAGTACGTGCCGACGGCCCGGCCTGGGCCGATCGCGCAGGTCTGTCTGGCGCTGATGGTGGCGAGCGTGGTCGCGGCGGCCTTCACGCTGCTCCAGAACCTGACCGTGCTGCGGCTGGAGGGACGGATCGAGGCGGCCCTCCAGCCGGCCGTCTGGGACCGGCTGCTGCGGCTGCCGACCTCGTTCTTCGCCGGGCGTTCCACCGGTGAGCTGGCGAGCGCGGCCATGGGCGTCGGCGCGATCCGCCGACTGCTCGCGGGCGTCGGGCCCACGGTCGCCCAGGCGGTCACCGTCGGCGCGGTGAACCTGGGGCTGCTGCTCTGGTACAGCGTGCCGATGGCGCTCGCGGCGATCGGGATGCTGGTGGTGATCGCGGCCGTGTTCCTGGGGCTGGGACTGTGGCAGGTGCGCTGGCAGCGGCGGCTGGTCGTGCTCGAGAACAAGCTCGACAACCAGGCGTTCCAGACCCTGCGCGGGCTGCCCAAGCTGCGGGTGGCGGCGGCCGAGAACTACGCCTACGCCGCCTGGGCCGCGCAGTTCGCGCGCGGCCGGGAGCTCCAGCGACGGCTCGGGCGGATCAAGAACCTCGACGCCGTGCTGGGCGCGGTCTGTCTGCCGGTGTGCACGCTGCTGATGTTCGTGCTGCTGGCCGGTCCGGCGCGGGGTTCGCTGTCGGCCGCCGGGTTCCTCACCTTCAACACGTCGGTGACCATGCTGCTGACCTCGGTCACCCAGCTCACCGGCGCCTTCGTCACGGCGGTGGCCGCGCTGCCGCTGTTCGAGGAGATCAGGCCGGTGCTGGACGCCGCCCCCGAGGCGCCCTCGACCGGCACCCGGCCGGGCCCCCTGTCCGGCGCGATCGAGGCCCGGCGGCTGTCCTTCCGCTACGCCGACGACGGCCCGCTCGTCCTGGACGACGTGTCGTTCGCGGTGCGGCCGGGCGAGTTCGTGGCCGTCGTCGGCCCCAGCGGGTGCGGCAAGTCGACGCTGCTGCGGCTGCTCATCGGCTTCGACCGGCCGCTCTCGGGCAGTGTCCTGTACGACGGCCAGGACCTGGCCGCCCTCGACCCGTCGGCGGTGCGCCGGCAGTGCGGTGTCGTGCTCCAGCACGCCCGGCCGTTCACCGGCTCCCTGCTGGACGTGATCTGCGGTACGGAGCCGTACCCGCCCGAGGAGGCGATGGCGGCGGCCGAGCTGGCGGGGCTGGCCGAGGACATCAGGCGGATGCCGATGGGCCTGCACACCATCGTCTCGGGCGGGGGCTCGATCTCCGGCGGCCAGCGCCAGCGGCTGATGATCGCCCAGGCGTTGATCCGCCGGCCGCGCATCCTGTTCTTCGACGAGGCGACCAGCGCCCTCGACAACGAGACGCAGCGCACGGTCATCGAGAGCACCAGGGCCCTCGACGCCACCCGGGTCGTCATCGCGCACCGCCTGTCGACGGTGCTGGACGCCGACCGGGTGATCGTGATGGAGGACGGCCGGATCATCCAGCAGGGCCCGCCGGCCGAGCTCCTCGCGGACACCGGCGGCCGTCTGCACGAACTGGTGCGGCGGCAGCTCGCCTAGACCCTGTCAGGCCACCCACCCGCCGCCGGGCCCGCCGTACGGTTCACGCGTCCAGGTCCGGGATCGGGGCTCCGAAGGGCACGCCCGCCGCGACGTAGGCGTCGTAGTACTCCTTCCAGTGCACACGGGCCCCGGAGTGCGGCCCGGCGGGGCGCTCGCCGCGCGCGAGGGCGTCGAGCGCGGCGAGGCACACCTCCCAGCCGGCTCCGTTGCGGGCGGCGGCGTCCGCCTGGCCCAGCACGTCCGTGAAGACGAGCCGGGTACGTCCGTCGCCCGCCTCGGCCAGGTCGAAGCGCAGTTCGTCGCCGCCCCAGTCGAAGCACAGCGCCCGGGGCGGTTCGACGTGGACGACCCGCCCGGTCGAGGGCGGCATGTGCGGGTCGCCGCTGAAGGCGACGGTGCCGCCGGGGCGCAGCTCGATCTCCGCGCGGGAGGGGAACCAGTGGACGAGCTCGTCCGCGTCGGTGACGAACCGCCACACCCTCTCGACCGGGTGGTCGTAGGTGCGCTCGAAGCGGACGGCGGTGCGGCCGTCCTCCAGGGTGAGGCAGGTGCCGGTGAGGTCTACGGGCATGGTGGTTCGGTCCTTCCTCGGCTGAGGCTGATCGCCGACGGTCCGTGGGGGGGGCCGTACGGACGACGGGTTCCCTCCCCCAGCGAAACGTTGCCGTTTCGTTGGAACTGTTCTAGCCTCCATGTGTACGAAACCGTTTCGTTCAATTCTTGGCAAAGTCCGGGCCGCTCACTGCCCGGGCCTCGCCGAGGACCGGACGACCGCCTCTGGAGTGGTTCCCGATGTCCCAGAAGACCGTGACCGAAGACACCCGCACGGGTGCCGCGGAGGCACCGCCCGGTGCTTCCCCGAAGCGGTGGTGGATCCTCGCGATCATCGCCGTCGCGCAGCTGATGGTGGTACTCGACGCGACCATCGTGAACATCGCCCTGCCCTCGGCCCAGGCCGACCTCGGCTTCTCCGACGGCAACCGGCAGTGGGTCGTCACCGCGTACGCGCTCGCGTTCGCCTCCCTGCTGCTGCTCGGCGGCCGCATCGCCGACCTCTTCGGACGCAAGACCGCCTTCCTCATCGGCGTCGTCGGCTTCGCCGTCGCCTCCGCGCTCGGCGGGGCCGCGACCGGGTTCGGCATGCTGGTCGTCGCCCGCGCCCTCCAGGGAGCCTTCGGCGCGCTGCTCGCGCCCGCCGCGCTCTCCCTGCTCAACACGACGTTCACCGACGCCCGCGAACGGGCCCGCGCGTTCAGCGTGTACGGCGCCATCGCCGGTGCCGGCGGCGCGGTGGGTCTGCTGCTCGGCGGACTGCTCACCGACGCGTTCGACTGGCGCTGGACGCTGTACGTCAACGTGGCCATCGCGGTCGTCGCCTTCGCGGGCGGATGGGTCCTGCTGAGCAGCCACCGCGACGCCGCGAACGCCAAGCTGGACGTACCCGGCACGATCCTCGTCGCGGCCGGCCTCTTCTCCGTGGTCTACGGCTTCTCCAACGCCGAGACCCACGACTGGAGCTCCCCGCTGACCTGGGGCTTCCTGATCGTCGGCGTCGTCCTGCTGGTGGCCTTCGCCTGGTGGCAGACGCGTGCCGCACACCCCCTGCTGCCGCTGCGCATCCTGCTCGACCGCAACCGCGGCGCCTCGTTCCTCGCCGTCCTGATCACCGGCGCGGGCATGTTCGGCGTGTTCCTCTTCCTCACCTACTACCTCCAGCTCAACCTCGGCTTCAGCCCGACCAAGACGGGTGTGGCGTTCCTGCCGATGGTCGCCGCGCTGATGGTCGCGGCGCAGGTCGGCACCACGGTCCTGATGCCCCGTATCGGCCCGAAGACCGTCATCCCGCTCGGCTTCGCCATCGCCACGGCCGGCATGGCCTGGCTGTCCGGCCTCGAGGTCGGCTCCGCCTACTCCAGCGCCGTACTGCCCCAGTTGGTGGTGACCGGCCTGGGCCTCGGCCTGGTGATGCCGCCGGCCATGCAGATGGCCACCGGCGGGGTGGCGGCCGAGGACGCCGGTGTCGCCTCCGCGACCGTCAACGCCATGCAGCAGGTGGGCGGTTCGATCGGTACGGCCCTGCTGAACACGCTGGCCGCGACCGCCGCGACCGACTACCTGGCAGGCCGGGACGCGACCAGCAAGCTGGTCCAGGCGCAGGCTTCGATCGAGAGCTACACCACCGCCTTCTGGTGGTCGGCCGCCCTCTTCGGCGCCGGAACGGTGATCGCGTTCCTGCTCTACCGGCGCGGGGTGCCGCAGCAGGACGCGGACGCCCCGCAGGTCGTCCACATGTGAGTCGGCCGGTGGCAAGTCAATCGGTTCCGCGGGAAGTTCACCGCTTCGGATGAACAAGATCGTACGAGCCGTCGGACAGGGGTGAGCGTCACTCCGCCGGGGTAGCCAGACAGACCCGAAGACCGACTGCCGCGGTGGAGCGACCATGACTCCGCAACCCCCCGACCGCGACCCTCCCCCCGAACCCAACGCCTGCGCCCGCACCCGGACGAGCGGCCCGTACACCGTCGTCGAGGTGACGGGCGAGGTGGACATCGCCACCGCCGACCTGGTCGCCGAGCACCTGACCGCGGCGGTCTCGCCGCCGGCCCCGGACGTGCTGGTCGACCTTCGGCCGGTCGCGTTCCTCGACTGCTCGGCACTGCGCGTGCTGTGCCGGGCCGAGGCACGGGCCGTCGAGCACGGCGGCCGCCTGCGGGTCGTCTCCGACGACCCCCGGGTGCACCGGCTGCTGCGGGCGGCGGGCCTGCTGGGCCGCTTCCCGCCGCTGCCCGTACTGCCCGGACAGCGGCGGGACTCCACGTGATGCCAGGGGCCGGCCGGAGGCCCCACTCCGCCCGGCCGGCCCCTGGTGCGAGATCGCACGGGCCCCGCGACTGGGGCTCGCACTCCCCACCTGCGGGCCTCTCCTTGTGCTCACGGAGGCCGCACGATCCCGGTCCATGGGGTCAGAACTCGAACACGCTGGTCCCGTAGGCGCTCTTCACGCACGCGTTGGCGAAGGTGCGCTCGTAGGAGACGCGCTTGCCCTGCCAGACTCCGTCGACCGTGACGACCACGGGGGCGTACTCCCTGGTGCACAGCACGTCGCCCCGGGTCGTCAGGGCTTCGAGGTCGCCGCCTGCGGCGCGCAGTTCGGCGCAGGCCTGGGCCGCGGCCGGATGGGTGCCGGACGCCGTCGGGGCGCAGGTCAGGGTGACCGCCCGCGCCGGGCTCGCGACGGCCGCGCTCTCTCCGTGCCCCATGGTGAGCACCAGGGCCGAGGGGGCGTAGAGCGACATCGGGCTGGCGCTCTGGGCGGCGACCGAGGCCCCGGTGAGGGGTCCGCAGACGGCGGCGGCGGTGAGGCCGAGGGTGGCTGCCAGGCGCGCGGTGCTCCGCATTTTGTGCATCCTTCCGCTTGATTCGAGGGTGAGCCGACCGCGGACCGGCGGGTGCCGCGGCGGCGAGCGCGAGTCTGCCGAGTCCGCCGCCGAAACACACATCGAACCCACAGGTTTCAGTAACATTGCGTATTGAATCAGTGGCGTGAAGTCACGGAATTCGAACAGCACATCCGCTCAACCACGGGGTTCCCGCTCCCGGGAACCGGCCAGATGGCCCGTTTTCACGTGCTCGTTAATAGTCCGGAAACATTCCACTTCCGCTCCCGGTGGACTTTTTCGCGCCCTCTTGTGTTCATCTTCGGATCGCGTCACGGCGGCTGCCGGACGCCGCCCGGGGCTCCCGGCCGGCGTCCGGCCCCTGGCCTGCGGATCGTCACATACCCGCGAGTATGGTCGGCGTGCGGCACACGGCCCGACGACGAGAGGCGGTACGGATGGCCAGGCACTGGGCGGACTTCCAGTACGAGATCTACCTCAACGGGATGACGGGCGCGGTCCCCCGGCTGCCCACCGACCTGACCCGGCTGGAGGAGCTGACCGAGCAGCGGCTCGGCCCCGGCCCGGTCGGCTACGTGGCGGGCAGCGCGGGCGACGGCAGTACGGCCCGCGCCAACCGGGCCGCCCTGGAGCGCCGTCGGATCGTGCCGCGGATGCTGCGGGACGTGCACGAGCGTGATCTGTCGGTGGAGGTGCTGGGCCGCCCGCTGCCCGCCCCGCTGGCGCTGGCGCCGATCGGGGTGCTGTCGATCATGCACCCGGACGCCGAGACGGCCGCCGCGCGGGCCGCCGCCGCGCAGGGCGTGCCCTACATCCTGTCCTCGGCGTCCAGCACGCCGATGGAACAGGTCGCGGAGGCGATGGGCGACGCGGAGCGCTGGTTCCAGCTGTACTGGGCCAAGGACCGCGAGGTCACCCGGAGCTTCCTGGACCGGGCCAAGGCCTGCGGGTACACCGCGCTGCTGGTCACCCTGGACACCCCGCTGCTGGCCTGGCGGCCGCGCGACCTGGACCAGGCCTACCTGCCGTTCCTGCACGGCGTGGGCACCGCCAACTACTTCTCCGACCCGGCCTTCCGGGCCGGGCTGGCCAAGCCGGTGCACGAGGACCCGAACGCGGCGGTGATGCACTTCGTCGGGATGTTCGCCGACCCCGCGAAGACCTGGCCGGACCTGGCGTTCCTGCGCGAGAACTGGGACGGGCCGATCGTGCTGAAGGGCATCCTGCACCCGGACGACGCCCGGCTCGCGGCCGACGCCGGCATGGACGGGGTGGTGGTGTCCAACCACGGCGGCCGTCAGGTGGCCGGATCGGTGGCCGCGGCCGACGCGCTGCCGCGGGTGGCCGCGGCGGTCGGCGACCGCCTCACGGTCCTGTTCGACAGCGGCATCCGCACCGGCGACGACGTCTTCAAGGCGCTCGCGCTCGGCGCGCGGGCGGTGCTGCTCGGCCGCCCGTACGCCTACGGTCTCGGCCTCGACGGCCAGTCGGGCGTCGAGCACGTGATCCGCTGTCTGCTCGCCGAACTGGACCTCACCCTGGCCCTGTCCGGACACGCGCGCCCCGCCGACGTCGGCGCCGCGGACCTCGTCGAGGACCCCGTCTGAGCGCGCCGGGCGGCGGGGCGCGGCCGGTCAGACCCCGACCGGCCGGGCGGTCGCGGTGCCGGTGACGGCCGGCGGATCCTGGGCGGCCGACCCCTCGTCGGTCAGCCAGCGCTGGCCGACGGAGTGGTCGCGGACCTTGACGACGAGGCCCGCGCCCGGGTTCCCGCCCGCGGGGGCGAGGGCCAGGGTCTCGTCCCAGCGGGGCAGCAACTCGCCCTGCACGGTGAGGTCGTAGCGCACGTCGTCGCCCCGCGCCTCGCCCTCGTCGGCGCAGGTGCCGAGGATGACGACACCGGCGTCCGCGTGCGCGTCCAGGCACAGCGACGGATCGGCCATGCTGCGCAGCAGGCCGTCGTCCTCGTACGTCCACTGCTGGGTCCAGGCCGAGGAGCAGACGGCGAGTTCGGCCGCCGTGCCCGCCTTCGGCACGCCCGCGATGTCGAGGCACAGGTCGGCGTCGGCGTTGCGCAGCCGGGTCTGCCGGGTGCCGGTCGGCAGCCGGGCGCCGCCGGACGCGGCCTGGGAGTCGGTGGCGGGGGCCGTGGCCTGGCCGCCGGTGACGCTGGCGGAGGCGGTCGGGTCGGTGCCGCCGTCGTCGCCCGGCCAGAGCCCGACGACGAGCAGGGTCGTCAGCACCCCGGCCGAGGCGAGGCCGACGCCGTTGCGCAGGGCCCGCGGCGAGCGGGACCCGTCCGTGGGCCGGCGGGTCGGCAGCGGGATGCGGGCGAGGATGCTCCGGGAGGCCGCGCGGCGGGCTCGTCTGCCGCCGCGACCCGCGGAGCCGCGGGCACCACCCTCCTGGGCGGAGCGGCCGGGACGGGAGTCGGCATAGCGCCGGGCGCCCCAGCCGAGCACCGCCTCGGCGAGCAGGACGCCGAGGCGGCCCTCGAAGTGCCCGAGCTGTTCGGCGGCGGCACGGCAGTAGCGGCAGTCCACCAGGTGCCGCTGGACGTCCGGAAGGAGCCCGCTCCCGCGGCGCATCGGGACGTCCAGGAGACGGTTGTAGTGGCGGCACTCGGCCGTCGGCGACAGTTCCCGGTGGGCCCGTACGAGGCCCTCGCGGAGCTTCTCCCGCGACTGCTCCAGCGCGTCCGTCGCGGTCTCCACGTCCATGCCCAGCAGGCCCGCGGGGACGGACACCGGTTCCGACTCGACCTCGACGTGCCACAGCAGGCACTGGGCGAAGGGCGGCAGGGACTGGAACGAGCGCTGGGCCAGCTCGCGGTTCTCCGGGGTCATGGACTGCGCGGCGCGCATTCCGCGCCCGCCGGCGGGCTTCTGCAACGCGGGCAGCACCGCGGCTATGTCCTCCGCGGCGGCCCAGTGGCGCACGGTGTCACGCACGGTCACCAGCAGCCGGGGGCGCAGCGCGGCAGCCGGTTCGCCGAGGTTGAGGCGGTCGAAGACCTGGTGGAACGCGGCGCCGGTGACCATCGCGGCGACCTGCGCCGAGGACGCCAGGCAGATGGTCGCGTACGCGTGCACCGGCTGCCAGTGCCGGGCGATGAGCAGCGCGGTCGACTGGGCGACCTCGGCGTCCGGGCCGCCCCTCATCCGGAGCGCGAGGGCCTCGTCGGATTCTCCGGGGTCCCCGTCGGACGGGGAGAAGGGCGGACGAGGGGGGTGGGGGGTGGGCACTGAGCGGATTCCTTCCCGTGCGCGCGTGAGCACACAGAACTTCTGGTCACCCCAGGGGGCCGCGGGGTCGCCGCGTACCTTTCGGGTGGGTGCGGGAGAGCGAATTCGCCGGATGTGCACCGGCCCGGTCCACCGAAGGGCGATCGAGACCGGCCGTGGCCCCCGCACGGGTTCTTCAGCCTTACACAACTCACTCGTGCGCAACAAGCCGCACGAACAACAACCGCCTCTTTGACAAATAGTCAGATAGCGCGCCAACTCGCGCCCCATGTGTACGCATTCGGGAATACTGCGCCCCGTGTGAAACGCGCGCACACTCCGGGGCTCCGCGCACTCTCCCGGCAGCCCGGCCGGTGCGGTGGACTGGACCCCGGCCTCCCCTCGGAGGCCCCGCGCGGAACGGCGGCTCTTCCGCGCGAAACGGCCGCCGGTCCTGTTCGATCCGCCCTCGACCGGCGGCCTCGGGGCCCCTAGGGCCTGTCTGACCATTCCCGGGGAGGCGGGAATGGTCAGACAGGCCTTGGTGGGGGATCAGAGCTGCCAGGAGCGCAGCCGGTCGGCCGCGCCGTACACGTCCG
This sequence comes from Streptomyces sp. NPDC001443, assembly GCF_053597355.1. Taxonomy (NCBI): domain Bacteria; kingdom Bacillati; phylum Actinomycetota; class Actinomycetes; order Kitasatosporales; family Streptomycetaceae; genus Streptomyces; species Streptomyces sp. NPDC001443. The sequence goes on along the minus strand of NZ_JBSFIA010000028.1, from coordinate 89,432 downwards.
TCTTGCCGCCCATCAGGTCGCGGGCGAGATCCACGAGGGCGCCGTAGGGCGGGTCGATGCCGACACCACTGACGAACATGTAGGCGACGGCGGTCGCACAGGCGAAACGCGCGTTTGCCGTCGGCAGGGGTTTGAGCAGGGCAAGGGTGTGCAGCAGCGCGGCGGCGCGCCAGGCGGGATCGGAGTCGACCCCGAGCCGGGGCGGATCCACCCGGTGCCGGGCGACGGCGGCCACCAGGGCGGAGAAGTCGTTGACGGTGGGCTGGTCGGGCAGTACTTCCTCATGGCGCTGAAGCAGCCAGGGCACGTCGATATGGATGACGGGGGCCATCGGTCAGGCGGCCCGCCCCTCACTCTTGGCGGGCGGTTCGTCGTCGGGGAAGGCGGCCGCGAACTCCTCGGCGTGGGTGGCGAAGAACCGGCGGAACGCCTCCGCTCCCTCCTGGAGCGCCCGGTGCCGGGCTATGTCGGCCGCGGCGGCCTCGCGCACGAGCGCCTTCATCGACGTACCGCGTTCCTTGGCGATCTGCCGCAGGTCCTCTAGCTCGCGGTCGCTGAACTCCACGTTGAGAGCTGGCATGGAACTCACGGTACCGCGCGACCACTTTCCCGTAAATATCCGCAGGTCAAAGGCATATGCCTGCGGTACCCGAGGGTCGCGTGGGACCTTGGGCCACCCCTGCGCGGCACGCGGGCCCGGGTCACCGGCGGTAGCCGGGCGGTGTCCGGACGGGACCTGGTCCCGTCCGGACACCGCGCTTCACTCCGTGCTACGCGTCAAGTCGGCTGATCCGTACCGCCCCTCGGGTCTCCCCCGGGTGCGCGCTGGTCAGGGTGAGCCGCAGCCGGGAGCCGGTCACCGCGTCGAAGGTGATCAGCGTCGGGGTGTCCGAGGCGGTGGCCCGGTCGACGGACATCCCGGTCACCGGCACGTACCGGCCGCCGCGCCAGACCGCGACCTCGACCGCCGCGGGCGGTGTGTGCGTGGCGTCCTCGGTGAAGGACACCGCGACCCGGTCGAAGGTCCGCGTCCGGCCCCAGTCCACGGTGACCCGGTCCTCGGGGCGCGCGCCGCTGAACGCCGGCAGCAGGGCCGTCGCCGACTTCACGAAGGCGTTGGACCAGCCGGTGGCCGGGTCGCCGTCCAGCATCGCGGCCGGGAGCGTGTCGGGACGGCCGGAGTAACCGGCGTCCGCGTGGGGGTAGTCGGTCGGGGCCGGCGGCTCGGGGGCGAACCGCGCCGCCGGGGTGGTCGCCGCCGAGCGGACCCGGGTGGTGCGCACGACCGCGGTGTCCGGACGCAGTCCGTCCGCACGCGCCGTGACCTTCAGCGGGCCCTCCCCGGTGCCGGAGCGCACGATCGCCAGGGCCTTGCCTTGGAAGGCGGTGCGGGTGCTGGCCTGGTAGCGCTCGGCGCTCTCCTGGCGGCCGTTGTCGAGCCCGGCGAGGGAGCCGCCCTTCACCTCGAAGGTGATCAGGTCCTCGGCGTCCGGCACCACCACGCCCCGGGCGTCGACCACCTCCGCGGTCACGAACACCAGCGAACGCCCGTCCGCGGCGAGGGAGGCGCGGTCCGGGGTGAGCCGCAGGGCGTGCGGGACGCCGGCCGTGCGCAGCACGTCGGTGGCGACCACCTTGCCGCCGCGTCGCGCCACCGCCTTCAGCTCGCCCGGCACCCAGGCCACCCGCCAGGCGAGGTGGAGTTTGCCCGCGCTGCCGTTGGGGCTGGTGTAACTGCCCGGCCAGGGGCCGCCGGTGAAGGTCTTGTCGTCGCCGGTCGCCTCGGTGGTCTCCAGATAGCTGCGGCCGTCGGTGGTCGTCTTGGTGTCGAACGTGCGGGTGCCGAGCGACTTGCCGTTCAGGAACAGCTCGACGGTGTCGACGTTGGCGTACGCCCAGACCTCGACGGTGTCGCCCGGCTCGTGGTTCCAGGTCGTCGGCAGCAGGTGCACCATCGGCTCGTCGGTCCACTGGCTGCGGAAGAGGTGGTACATGTCCTTCGGGAAGCCGGCCGTGTCCACCGCGCCGAAGAAGGACGCCTTCACCGGGAAGACGTTGTACGGGGTGGGTTCGCCGATGTAGTCGATGCCCGACCACAGGAACTGGCCCGCGAACCACTTACGGTCCCGGTCCTTCTTGTGCCCGTACTCGCCGCTCATGGTCCAGGAGGCGAGGTTGTTGTCGTAGGAGGAGGTCGCCCGCCGGCCGGGGGTGTGGTTCTCGCCGGTGTTGAGGTGCTCCGGCTCCTGGTACGTGCCGCGCGTCGAGGTCTCCGAGGACGACTCGGACTCGAAGAGGAAGAGGTGCGGGTAGGCCGCGTGCAGGGCGTCCACGGACTGCGCGGTGTTGTAGTTGAGGCCGAGTCCGTCCAGCTTGGCCAGCATGAGATCGGCGGCGGAGCCCTTGGCGGGCAGCCGCCGGTATTTGTCGGAGCCGATGACCAGCGGGCGGGTGTCGTCGGCGGCCCGGATCGCCGCGATGATGCGGTCGGCCATGGCGAGTCCGGCGGTGGCGGTGGAGTCGGGGATCTCGTTGCCGATGGACCACAGCACCACGGCGGGCGAGTTGCGGGCCGCGAGGACCATCTCGGTGGCGTCCTTCTCGCACCACTCGTCGAAGAACCGCCCGTAGTCGTAGCGCGTCTTGCCGGTGCGCCAGCAGTCGAACGCCTCCACCATCATCACGATGCCCAACTCCTCGCAGACCTCGATCATCTGCGGCGAGGGCGGGTTGTGGGAGGTGCGGAAGGCGTTGACGCCCATCGACTTCATGAGGGTCATCTGGCGGCGGACGGCGTCGGTGCTGACCGCGGCGCCCAGCGCGCCGAGGTCGTGGTGCAGGTCGACGCCCTTGATCTTGACGTGGACGCCGTTGAGGTGGAAGCCCTCGTCCGGGTCGAAGCGGAAGGTGCGGATGCCGAAGGGGGTGCGGTAGGTGTCGGTCCGCTCGCCCGCGACCCGCAGTTCGGTCTCCAGGGTGTAGCAATGGGGAGCCGCGAAGTCCCACAACTTCGGCTCGGGGACCGTGAGTTCATGGGTCTCGGTGACCGTGCCGGCCGCCGCGGCCGGGGCGGCGACCGTGGTGGTCGTACGGGCGACCGTCCGGCCGCCGGGGGCGACGATCCGCGAGACGACCTCGACGTCGGCGGCGGCGCCCGAGTCGTTGAGCACCTGGGTGCGCACCCGTACGAGGGCGCGCTCGGCGGTGACCTCCGGCGTGGTGACGCGGGTGCCCCAGCGGGCCACGTGCACCGGTTCGGTGACGACCAGGCGGGCCTCGCGGTAGATGCCGCTGCCCGAGTACCAGCGGCTGCTGGGCAACTGGTTCTGCACCTTGACCGCGAGGACGTTCTCGGTGGTGCCGTCGGTGTGCACGAGGTCGGTGAGGTCGAGGGCGAAGCCTGTGTAGCCGTAGGGGTGGTGGCCGGCCTCGGTGCCGTTGCAGTAGACGTACGCGTCCATGTAGACGCCGTCGAACTCCACCGAGATCCGCCGCCCGGCCAGGGCCGGGGGCAGGGTGAAGGCGAGGCGGTACCAGCCGAGGCCGCCGGGCAGGAAGCCGGTGCCGGAGGTGGTGCCGTACTCGGTGGTGGGGGTCTGCTCGATGCTCCAGTCGTGGGGCACGGCCACCCTGCGCCACGACGAGTCGTCGTGGCCGGGGTCGGCGGCGTCGGCGTACGCGCCCGTCGGGTCGGTGAGCCCGCCCGGGTCGACCAGCGCGAAGCGCCAGCCGTCGCGCAGCGGGACCGTACGGCGTCCGGAGCGGCCCCCCGCCTCGGCGGCCCAGGCCTGCGCGGTGCCCGACAACGCTCCGGCGGCCGGTGCGGCCGCGGAGGCGAGCAGGACCGATCTGCGCGTGACCGTCATGACGACTCTCCTTCATCAAAGCTCATCAAAGCCCAGAAGTGCTCACAACTGATCGCGAACAAACAGAATCTGATGTCGGGTCACCCCGGCGCGTCAAGACTTCGTCATGGCTCTTCTGCTCGCGGCGTCCCGTGCGCCGCACGCCAGGGCCGGAACATCACCGCCGCCGGAACATCCCGCGTACGGCGTCACGGTCCCCACGGGAGCAGTACGCACTAGGCTGGAAGCTCAAGTGACCCACTTGTCACTGTGAGTGCGCGCGATGGAGTGGCGACGATGACCCCGGACTACCCGTTCGACGATGCCGAGACGGCACGGGCTGTCATCGCCGGTGACGGCACCGTGAGCTCTTGGAACGCGGGAGCCCGGCAGCTGCTCGGCTGGGAGGCGGCCGAGGTCGTCGGACGGCCCGCCGCCCGGTTGCTGGCCGACGGCGACAGCCAGCCGGCGCCCGCCTCCGCCGGGGGACGCTGGTACGGGACGGTCACGCTGCGCCATCGCGACGGCCGCGCCCTGCCGGTGTGGCTGCTCGCCCACCACCGGCAGCCGCAGGACGGCGAGCCCGGACACTGGCTCGTCGTCACCCCGCTGGAGATCGCCGACCGGCCGGCGGCGGACGCCGCGCTGGCACTGGCGGCGCTGGTCCAGGCCCCGTGCGCCGTCGCGGTCTACGACGAACGGCTGCGGCTGCGTCACGCCAACCAGGCCATGGCCCAGGTGCTGGGCCTGCCCGAGGAGCGGGTCCGGGGCCTGCGGGTCTCCGAGATCGGCGGCAGGCCCCAGAGCGCGGAGCTGGAGTCGCAGCTGCTGCGGGTGCTCCTGTCGGGCCGCCCGCTGGACAGCAGGTCGTACCTGCGTACCGGCGGGGAGGGCCGGGCGCGCGCCTGGCTGGCCCGGATGGCCCCGGTCGCCGACGCCGAGGGCCGGGTACGGGGTGTGTGCCTGGCCGTCCACGACCTCACCGAGAGCCACCTCGCCCGCGAACGGCTGCAACTCGTCAACGAGGCGAGCATGCGGATCGGCACCACCCTCGACGTCACCCGGACCGCGCAGGAGCTGACGGAGGTCTGTGTGCCGGCCCTCGCCGACTTCGTCAGCGTGGACCTGCTGGATCCGCACGATCCGGGCGGCGAGCCGCCGGGGCCGTTCACCGCCCCGGCCGAACTGCGCCGGGCCGCCCACCGGTCGCTGCACCCGGGCACGCCCGAGGCCGCGGTCAAACCGGGCGACACCCAGGCCTACCCGGCCGGATCACCCCAGGCCGACGCGCTCGTGGCGGGCCGCACGATCGCCGCGACGGTCGCGGGCGGCTCACTGGACCAGTGGCTGACCTGGGACGACGCCCGCACCGGCTCGGTCACTGAGCTCGGCGTCCACTCCACCATGGCCGTGCCGATCCAGGCCCGCGGCACGACGCTGGGCGTGGCGGTCCTCACCCGGTTCCGGCGGCCGGACCCCTTCACCTCCGACGACGTGCTGCTGGCGCAGGAGGTGACCGCGCGGGCCGCCGTGTGCATCGACAACGCCCGCAGGTACTCGCGCGAACGCGAGACGGCGCTCGCGCTGCAACGCAGTCTGCTGCCCCGCACCCTGCCGCGGACCGCGGCCGTCACGGCCTCCTCCCGCTACCTCCCGGCGGCGCGGGCCGGGGTGGGCGGCGACTGGTTCGACGTGATCCAGCTGTCCGGGATGCGGGTCGCCCTGGTCGTCGGTGACGTCGTGGGCCACGGCATCCAGGCCTCGGCCACCATGGGCCGGCTGCGCACCGCCGTACGCACCCTCGCGGACATCGACCTGGCCCCCGACGAGCTGCTCACCCACCTCGACGACCTGGTGCTGCGGCTGTCCGCGGACTCCGGCGGCGAGGGCCGCCCCGGCGAGGTCGGCGCCACCTGCCTCTACGCGGTGTACGACCCGGTCTCCCGGCGCTGCACCCTCGCCCGCGCCGGACATCCGCCGCCGGTGATCCTGCCGCCGGGCGGGACGCCGCAGCAGGTCGACCTGCCCAGCGGGCCGCCGCTGGGCCTGGGCGGGCTGCCCTTCGAGTCGACCGAGCTGTACCTGCCCGAGGGCAGCGTGCTGGCCTTCTACACGGACGGGCTGATCGAGTCCCGCGAGCTCGACATGGACGCCGGACACAGGCTGCTGGTCGAGGCGCTGGCGACGCACACGGGCTCCCTGGACGAGACCTGCGACCGGATCCTGCGCACACTGCTGCCGCCGGGCGGGGCCGCCGACGACGTGGCCCTGCTGCTGGCCCGCACCCAGGGACTGTCCGCCTCCCAGGTCGCGACCTGGGACATCCCGGCCGATCCCGCGCTCGTCGCCCGGATCCGCAAGCAGGTCGTCGAGCAGCTGGCGCTGTGGGGTCTGAGCGAGGTCGCGTTCACCGCGGAACTGGTGGTCAGCGAGCTGGTCACCAACGCCATCCGGTACGGCGCCCGTCCGATCAGGCTGCGGCTGATCCACGATGCGGCCACACTGATCTGCGAGGTCTCCGACACCAGCCACACGGCACCGCACCTGCGCCGCGCGAAGACCTGGGACGAGGGCGGCCGGGGCCTGCTGCTGGTCGCCCAGCTCACCCAGCGCTGGGGCAGCCGGCACACCACCGACGGCAAGACGATCTGGGCGGAGCTGGCGCTGTTCGAGGAGAGCTGAGTTCCGGCCGAACCGGGCGGACTCCGGCCGGCGGCCGCGTCGGTCCACCGAGAGAGGGCACCCGATGTACATGCCACAGTCGAAGAGCCTCTCCACCGCGCTGCTGTGCGCGCTCGCGCTGCTGGGGTCGGCGACCGCCTGCTCCGCGGCCGACGGCGCACCGGCCGCGTCCCGGCCCACGGCCGGCAGCACGCTGAGCGCCACCACGAGCACGGCGGCGCGTACGCCGGCGAGTACCGCGGTGAACACCGCGACCGGTACGACGGCGGAAGCGACCCCCGGCACGACCGGGGGGCGCGCGCCCGGTGCCGCGGACGGCACCCGCTGTCACACCTCGCAGCTACGCGCCTCGGTCGGCCGCAACGACCCGGGGGCCGGGCAGGAGAACTTCCCGCTCGTCCTCACCAACAGCTCCGCACGCACCTGCACGCTGTACGGCTTCCCGGGCGCCGCGTTCCTGGACGGCGCGGGCCGGCAGGTCGGACCGGACCCGAAGCGCACGTCCGGCCAGAAGCCGACGACCGTGAAGCTGGCCCCGGGACAGAGCGCCTGGGCCGGGCTGACGTTCGCGAACCCCGAGATCAGCGAGGCGAGCACGGCGATCCCGGACTGGCTGCTCATCACCCCGCCGGACGAGCAGGATCCGCTCAAGGTGCACTGGACGGCCGGGAAGGTCCCGGTGGCCGGCAACGCGTCGTCGGTGTTCCTGACCGTGTTCAGCGCCGGCCGCGGCGCCTGAGAACCGCTCCACGGGCCGACCGGGCCGGTCAGCGGCGGCCGCCGCCCGCCCGGCCGTAGCCGCCCCCGCCGTCCCCGCCGCCGTAACCGCCTCCGCCGTACGAGCCGTCGTCCGTGCAGGAGTACGGGTAGTACGTGCACACGTCCGCGCCCGTGGCCGAGCTGCTCGGTGTCGGCGTCGCCGATGCCGTCGGGCGGGCCGCGGAGGCCGTCGGCGTGGGGGTCGAGGTCTTCTTCGGGACCGCCGCGACAGTGGGCGTGGCGGACGAGGTGTCGGCGTCCCAGTTGACGGCCTGCATCTGCGGGCCGGTCTCGGAGGTGTCGATCGCCCAGCGCTGGACCGAGGTGTCGGTGCGGTTCTTCACCACCAGGGCGCCCGATCCGTCGGCGGCGGCGGGGCTGAGGGCCAGGTTCTGGTCCGAGCGGGGCACCAGGGTGCCCTGGAGGGTGAAGTCGTAACGGACGTTCCTGCCTCCCGGTTCGGACTCGCCCGCGCACGGCTCCAGCCGCACCGAGTAGCCGAGCCGGGAGTCCAGGCACAGACCGCGCACCGCGACGCTGCGCAGCAGGCCGTCGGTCTCGTACGTCCACTGCTCGCTCGTCGCGCCCGAACAGGTCGTCAGCACGGTCTCGGCACCCTCGACCGGCCTGCCGGAGACGGCGACGCAGAGTCCGGAGGCCAGGTTGTGCAGCCGGCCGCGCAGGGCGCCCTGCTGCTCCGTCCCGCTGCTGATCCACGAGGGGCGGGTGGTCGCCGTGCTGTTCGTACCGGTGCCGGTCGCCTCGCTGCCGCCGGTGGTGCGGCCCGCCCGGTGTCCGGAGCCCAGGGCGGACCACAGGACCAGGGGCAGCACGACCAGACCGCTGACCGTGAGGACGGCGGCGGTGAGGTTGCGGCGGCGGGCGGCCCTGGCCCGCTGGGCGGAGCGGCGCGCGCCCCGCGATCGTACGGCCTCACCGGGCTCGGGCTCCGGGGACGTGAACGACTCCCCCGCGACGCCCCCGGCCGTGCCCGGCTCCGCCGCGCCCGGCGTGAGCCGCCCCTCCCGGACCGCGCCGGCCTCGGCCCTCACGGGACCGGTCAGCCGGGACGCGACATAGTCGGCGGCGCCCCAGCCGAGCACGCCCTCGGCCAGGGCGAGGCCGAACCCCGTGTTGAACACGGCCAGTTGGTCGGCCGTGTCCCGGCAGTGCCGGCAGCCGTCCAGGTGCTCGCGGAGATCGGGGTCGACCGCGGAGCCGCCGCGCCGGTAGGTGACGTCCAGCAGCCGGAGGTACTGACGGCACTCCTGCCGGGGCGCGAGCTCCTGGTGGAGCTGGAGGCACTCCTCGCGCATCCGGTCGCGGCCGCGGCGCAGCGCGACCCGCGCGCCCTCCTCGTCCAGACCGATCAGCGCGGCGGGCACGGACAGCGACTCGGCCTCGACCTCCACGTGCCACAGCAGACAGCGGGCGGCCTGGGGCAGCCGCTGGAACGCGCTGGACAGCAGGCGCCGGTTCGCGGGCGGCAGCAGCCGGGCGGCCGCCCGGTCGCCGTCCTCGGCCGCGGAGCGCAGCGCGGGGTGGAGCAGATCACGCCGGTCGTCGGTGTCCCACTCGGCCGCTATCCGGCGCACGGTGACGAGCAGCCGGGGCCGCCAGGCCGCGGTCGGCCCCTCGTGGCGCATGGACTCGCCGAACAGCCGGGTGAACGCGGCGGTGGTCAGCATGCCCGCGGCTCGGGGGCCGTCGGTGCACAACCGGGCATAGGTGAAGGCCGCTTCCCAGTGGCGGTCCAGCAACTCGCCGACGGGATGCAGTGCGGGTGACGCCCCCGTCCACTGCTTCAGCTCCGCGCTCAGCTGAGCGTCGGTCGCCCCGAACCTGAGCTCCGGTTCCGGGGAATTCGTCGGGCCTGCCTCATTCACGGCTGCATTCCTCCCAATGACCTGCGGCATAAGTCCGTACCAAGGGTCACGGGACTCCGCCGACAGGAGGTGGGGAGTCCCGATTGCACGGTGTTCGGCATCTCGGGCGTCCGCCGGTGGCTGCTCTTTCGAAGCGTGGGGGGTGGACGGGAGTGGCCTTGTGCGCGCGGCGGGGAATTCCTTGACCGCGCGCGGACAACGCACACCTTTGCACAGGCCGGGGAGACGGAACAAGTGATCCTGGAGTTTTGCGCATTGGGTTTCCTCGCACGGCAATTGACGAAACGTCAATCGACATCGCGCGGCGGATTGACGTCCCTTGCGCGAGGGGGAATTGCGGTAAGCATTCACCGACCGAAACGCACCTTCACGGGATGTCGCCGGGTTCGCGGAACGCCCCGCGGCAGCGAGGCGTCCGTGCGGTACCCGGTGCGCACCGCACGGACGCCCGCGGTCGTCAGTGGCCGGCGACGGGGTGCGGGGTGTAGGGCTCCTGGAGCTGCTCGATCTCCTTGTCGCTCAGCTCCAGTTCGACGGCCGCCACGGCGTCCTGGAGGTGCTGCGGCTTGGCGGCGCCGACGATGGGCGCGGTCACCGCGTCCTGGTGCAGCAGCCAGGCGAGGGCGACCTGGGCGCGCGGCACCCCGCGTTCGGCGGCGATGCGGGTGACGGCCTCGACGATGCCCCGGTCGCTCTCCAGGTAGAGGGTGCTGCCGAAGGCGTCGCCCGTGCTGCGCCCGGTGACGGTGCCCCAGTCCCGGGTGAGGCGGCCCCGGGCGAGCGGGCTCCAGGGCAGCACGCCGACGCCCTGGTCCGCGCAGAGCGGCAGCATCTCCCGCTCCTCCTCCCGGTAGAGCAGGTTGTAGTGGTTCTGCATGGAGACGAACTTGGTCCAGCCGTGCCGTTCGGCGGTGTACTGGGCCTTGGAGAACTGCCAGGCGTACATCGAACTCGCCCCGATGTAGCGGACCTTGCCCGCCTTCACCAGATCGTGCAGGGCCTCCATCGTCTCCTCGACGGGGGTGTGCGGGTCCCAGCGGTGGATCTGGTAGAGGTCGACGTAGTCGGTGCCCAGGCGGGTGAGGCTGTGGTCGATCTCGCTCATGATCGCCTTGCGGGACAGACCGCCGCCGTTGGGGCCGGTGTGCATCCGGCCGTGCACCTTGGTGGCGAGCACGATCTCGTCCCGGCGGGCGAAGTCGCGCAGCGCCTGGCCGACGATCTCCTCGCTGGTGCCGTCGGAGTAGACGTTGGCGGTGTCGAAGAAGTTGATCCCGGCGTCCAGCGCCTGCCGGATCAACGGACGTGAGGCCTCCGCGTCGAGCGTCCACTCGTGCGCACCGCGGTCGGGCAGTCCGTAGGTCATGCAGCCCAGACAGATCCGCGACACGTCCAGACCCGTCGAACCGAGCTTCACGTACTGCATCGTTGCTGCTCCTGCCTTCGGATGGGATACCTGACGGAGCGTACGTCGTCACCCGGCCGCCACGACGGTGGACCGGCGCCGGGCGGCGTCAGACGGGCCCCAGCAGGTCCAGCGCCCGCGTCCAGTCGAAGTCGGGCCGTCGGCCGTCCGCCCCCGGCTCGCCGGAGTACGGGTCCCCGAAGCGCACGCCCATCTCACGCAGACGTACGAGGCTGTTCCGGTAGGCCGGGTGACCGGCGAGGGGGTCGGCCACGCAGGGCAGCACGGCGATCGGGACGCCCATGCCGGCGGCCTCGTTCAGGGTGGCCAGGGCGAGGGTGTCGGCGATCCCGGCCGCCCACTTGTTGACGGTGTTGAAGGTGGCGGGCGCGACGGCCACGGCGTCCGGGGGCGGGAAGGGGCGCGCCTCGCCCGGCCTGCGCCAGGCGGAGCGGACGGGGCGCCCGGTCCCGGTTTCGACGGCCGCCATGTCGAAGAAGCCGTTGCCCGCCGCCGTGGGCGTGGCGAAGACGCCGACCTCCCAGCCGCGCTCCTGCGCGGCGACGACGAGTGTGCCGACGTCCGCGGCGATGCCGGCCGCGCAGACGACGACGTAGAGGAATGGCTTCCCGTCCTGTTCGGTCATCCGCGCAGGTTACTGAACCGGGAACGTGCGTCCGCGTTCGGCTTCGGGGCGCGGTCCGAGGATGCGGCGCTCGCGCTCCTCGATGGGCACGTCGTTGATGCTGGCCTCGCGCCGGGTCATCAGCCCCTGCCCGTCGAACTCCCAGAGCTCGTTGCCGTACGAGCGCCACCAGCGGCCGTCGGCGTCCCGGCACTCGTACTGGAAGCGGACGGCGATGCGGTTGCCGTCGTAGGTCCACAGGTCCTTGCGCAGCGCGTAGTCCAGCTCGCGCCCCCACTTGGCGGTGAGGAACGCGACGATCTCCTCGCGGCCGGTGAGGAAGGTGTCGCGGTTGCGCCACACGGAGTCCTCCGAGTAGGCGAGCGCCACTTTGTGCGGGTCGCGGGTGTTCCAGGCGTCCTCGGCGGCCTGGACCTTCTGCTCGGCGGTGTGACGGGTGAAGGGCGGCAGGGGCGGGCGGGCGGCCATGGGCTTCCTCCTGGTCGGCGAGCAGGTCGAGAACGCACGCTCCCACAGTGACGGAAACGCCCGGGGAACGTGCGCTCTCCCGTCGGCCCGGCCGGGACCTGTCGTTCAGCCCGGCCCGGCGGCGCGGTGGTCGGTCGGCCGGGTCCGAGGTGGTCAGTCGGCCGGGTCCGACAGGGTGATGGCGCCGACCGGGCAGGCCTTGACGGCCACCTTGACCATCGGGTCCCCCGCGCCGTCCTCCCGGCCGGGCAGGACCATGCTGAAGCCGTCGTCGTCCTGGGTGAAGACGCCGGGGGCGGCCAGCGCGCACTGGCCCGCCCCGATGCAGACGTCCTTGTCGATGTCGATACGGTCGATACTCATGACCAGAGCCTCTTACCAGGTCACGGGGAGTTCCAGCATCCCCTGGATCGTGTCGCCGGGCTTGAAGGGGATGTCCTCGGCCGGGGCGGCGAGACGCAGTCCGGGCAGCCGCTGGAACAGGCTGTGCAGGGCGATCTCCATCTCGGCGCGGGCCAGGTTCTGGCCGAGGCACTGGTGGATGCCGAAGCCGAAGGCGATGTGGTGCCGTGCGGAGCGCGCGAAGTCCAGCGTGTCCGGTTCGGGGTAGGCGTTCTCGTCGCGGTTGATGACCGAGGTCGAGAAGAGCACACCCTCGCCGGCCCGGATCGTCACGCCGTCCACCTCGATGTCCTCGACGGCCTGCCGCAGCAGCCCGTCGGCGATCGACAGCAGCCGCATCAGCTCCTCGACGGCGGCGGGCAGCAGCGCGGGATCGGCGCGCAGCTCGGCCAGCCGTTCGGGGTGCCGGAGCAGGGTGAAGGTGCCGAGCGAGATCATGTTGGCGGTGGTCTCGTGGCCGGCGACGAGCAGGATGACACCGAGGGAGATCAGTTCGTCGCGGTCGACCTCGCCGTCGCCCGTCCGCCGGTGGATCAGATCGTCGAGCACGCCGGAACCGGGCGGCTCCTCGCGCTTGCGGTCGATCAGGTCGCCGAGGTACCCCTCCATCCGGGCACGGGCGTCCAGCACGTCGGCGACCTCGGGGCCGCGCAGCAGTCGGCGCGACTGCTCCTGGAAGAACTCGTGGTCGGCGTACGGGACGCCGAGCAGGGCGCAGATCACCATCGACGGCACCGGCAGCGCGAAGGCGCTCACCAGGTCGGCGGGCGGGCCCTGCGCGATCATCGCGTCGAGCCGTTCGTCGACGATCCGCTGGATGTCGGGCCGCAGCGCGGCGGCGCGCTTGACCGTGAAGCTGGGGACCAGCATCCGCCGCTGGGTGCGGTGCTCGGGATCGTCGACGCCCAGCAGGGCCGTGCGGCGATCGCGGATGGCGGCGAAGCGCGCGTTGGTGACGGGGAAGCCCGGCCGGGTGCGGTCGGTCGACAGCCGCGGGTCGGCGAGCAGGGTGCGGGCGAGGCCGTGACCGGTGACGATCCAGGCCTGGCGGCCGTCGTAGAGGGTGACGCGGGACAGTGGCCGGTCGGTGCGCAGGGGGTCGTAGGCCGTCGGCGGGTGGTAGGGACAGCTCCGGTCCTGGGGGAAGGCGACGGGTTCCGAGAGTTCCGTCATGGGAGACCTCACAGACGAAGGGTGCGTCGTGCCGATCTTCATTAGATGCCCCAGGCATCTATGGAGCGACGCGATGTTCGGCCAGATCGACTAATCGGGCAATCTGTCCGGAACCTACCGCTCCGCCGGCTCGGTTCGGGGCTCTGTGCCCACGGTCACCTGGTAATTCGGTTGTCACAGGGGACTCATCACCCCCATTATCCCGCCATGCCTACGATCCCCGCCCTGCTGCCGTCGACGCCCGCCGCCGTTGCCCCGGTGCGCGTCCAGCAGCAGCCCGGCCGCCCCGGAAGGCCCGGTCCGGTCCGGTCGTGACGGCCCCGCTCGTGGCCGGCCTGGTCGCGGGATACGGCATCGCCGTACCCGTCGGCGCGGTCGGCACCTACCTCGTCTCCCTCACCGCCCGCACCTCGCTGCGCACCGGCGCCTGCGCCGCGCTCGGCGTCGCCAGCGCCGACGGGCTCTACGCCCTGCTCGCGATGGCCGGCGGCTCCGCCCTCGCCGCCGCGCTGCGGCCGGTACTGGTGCCGTTGCGCTGGGCCTCCGCGCTGGTGCTGATCGCGCTGGCGGTCCTGGGCACGGTCGCGGCGGTGCGCACCTACCGCGGCCATCGGCTCGCCACCCGCCCCGACCCGCCTCCGCCCAGCCCCTCCCGGGCCTACCTGGGGCTGCTCGGCATCACCCTGCTCAACCCCACCACCGTGATCTACTTCGCCGCGCTCGTCCTCGGCGCCGGCACCGCGGCCACGGCACCGCCGCTGGAGCAGGGCGTCTTCGTCCTGGCGGCCTTCGCCGCGTCCGCGAGCTGGCAACTCCTGCTCGCCGGCGGCGGCGCGCTGCTCGGCCGGGCGCTGACGGGCCACCGCGGCCGGCTGGCCACGGCGCTGGCATCCAGCGGGGTGATGGTGGTGCTGGCGGTGCGGATGCTGGTGACACCGGGGTAGGGGTGATCTGGTGCCGTCCGGCGTGACCCCGGAAGTTTTCCGGGCGTTGCTCTGTTGACGGACGGTGCGATCCGAACGTACGACGCGACGATGGGACGAATGCCATGCCGCTTGAGGGCGAGTACGAACCCAGCACGCAGCAGTGGGTGCGCGACCAGGTGGAGCTGTACGAGAGCTCCGGAGGCACCAAGGGAACGACCCTGATGGACACGGGACTGCCCGTCATCCTGCTGACCACGCGGGGCGCGAAGAGCGGCAAGATCCGCAAGACGCCGCTGATGCGCGTCGAGCACGACGGACACTACGCGGCGGTCGCGTCGCTGGGCGGGGCGCCCAAGCACCCGGTCTGGTACCACAACGTGAAGGCCGATCCGCAGGTCGAGCTCCAGGACGGCCCGGTCAAGCAGGACATGACCGCCCGTGAGGTGACCGGCGAGGAGAAGGCGGCGTGGTGGGAGCGCGCCGTGGCCGCCTTCCCGCAGTACGCCGAGTACCAGAAGAAGACGTCCCGGGAGATCCCGGTGTTCGTCCTCGAACCGACCCCCGGGTACTGACCGCCCCCGGGCGGCCCTGCGGAACCGAGCGGACTTTTTCCGCTCCGGGAGGCATGGGACCGCGGCCCCCGGGCACCCGGTCCTCAGGCCCCGCCGCGCTCCCCCGTCGCGGCGGGGCTTTCCCGTGCCTCCCGCGCTGCCCGGTCGGTCACGTCGAGGAAGATCTCCCCGGTCCCGGGGCACACCCGGCCGACGGACCCCTTGATGCGCACCGCGACCTCCTCGACCTCCTCGCTGTCCAGGCCCGGCACCAGGTCGATCCGGGCGGCCACCAGGCTGGAGTCCAGGCCCGTCTTCATCGTGAACAGCGCCTCCACGCTGTCGATCTCGGGCTGCGCCCGCAGCAGGGACCGGATCCTGCCGAGCAGTTCCGGGTCGGCCGCCTCCCCGATGAGTTGGTCGCGCGCCTCGCGGCCGAGCCCGTAGGCGACGACGACCAGCAGCACACCGATCGCCATCGAGGCGGCCGCCTCCCACACCACCTGCCCGGTGACCATGTGCAGGGCCATGCCGGCCATGGCGATGGTCACGCCCAGCACGGCGGTGCCGTCCTCGGCGACGACGGTGCGCAGCGCCGGGTCGCGCAGTCCGGCCCGGCCGCCCTGGGCGCGCACCTGGTGCAGGGCGCGCAGCAGGGAGACGCCCTCGGCCACGAAGGCGACGGCGAGCACGGCCAGGCCCGCCACATAGCCGGCGAACTCCTCCTCGGTGCCGTTCCCGAGCGCCTCGACGCCCTGGAAGACGGAGAAGCAGCCGCCCATCACGAAGATCCCGACGGCCGCGAGGAGCGACCAGAAGTAGCGCTCCTTGCCGTAGCCGAAGGGGTGACGCCGGTCGGGCGGCCGACGGCTGCGGCGCAGCGCGGCCAGCAGGAAGACCTCGTTCAGGCTGTCGGCCACGGAATGCGCGGCCTCCGACAGCAGCGCGGGCGAGCCCGCGAGCAGGCCGCCGACGAGCTTGGCGGCCGCGATGACGAGGTTGGCGGCCAGCGCCACCAGCACGGTGACCCGCGTCTTCCGGTCCGGTGCGCCGCGAGGGGTGGGTCCGTCCCGGTGTGTGGGCCCGTTCTGGGGCGTGCTCCCGCTCATCCTCGCCAACTGCCCCGCCAGGCACGGCTCATACCGGTTCCGGCGGAAAAGACGGCGATCGGCCGACCCCTCGGCGGCCGGCCGTCCCGTCGACGACCGGGCCGACCGGGCCGGCCTGAGCCCATGTGCGGCCGGGCCCCGTGAGTGGCCGGGCCGCCGTCAGCCCAGCTTCGGCGACATGGACGGCAGCAGGCGCAGGGTGAAGGAGTGGCCGGCCGGGTCGGCGTAACCGCGCTCCTCGTACGCGGTCGGCGCGCCTTTGGTCTCCAGCGGGCGTCCGCCGAGTCCCACGATCCGGCGTTCCGCCTCGTCCAGGTCCTCGACCAGGAAGTCCAGGTGGACCTGGAGGGCGTTCTCCGGACGCGGCCAGCTCGGCGGGGTCGCGTTCGCGTCGCGGCGGAACGCCAGCCGGGTGCCGCCGGGGCCCAGGATCCCCACCATGTCGGCGGTGACGACGGTCTCCTCGGCCTCCAGGAGTTCCTTGTAGAACACCGCGAGCTTCTCGGGCTCGGCGCAGTCGAGCACCACGACGCCCGCCTTCACCACAGACATGTCGCCTCCGCAGGGGTCCCGGGCGCGGGGCGTGTGTGCCCCGCGCCTCCTGCGGGCCGGATGCCCCGGCCGGGCCGATTCAGTCGGCCACCAGCCACTCCCCGTCGCGCATCAGGTCCCGTCCGTCGAGCTCGTTCACCTCGCGCCAGGCCTGCACCCGGTCGGGGCGCACCCGGAAGTACAGGTAGGGCGTGGCGAGCAGCCGGGGGTCGAAGCCGGTTTTGCCCGCGAAGATCTCGGCGTCCTCCTCGGGCAGCTCCGCGGGCGGCACGGTGAGGACGGGGCCCTCGACCATCACCACGTCGCGGGTGAGGCCGATACCGAGCCGTGCCCGGCCCGTGGCGCGCAGATTGCGGCCGGTGGGGCTGGATTCCGGGGTGGCGAACAGCAGGGTGGCGCCGTCCCAGAAGAAGGAGAGCGGCACCAGGTAGGGGGCGCCTCCACCCTCGTCGGCCGTGGCGACCCAGGCGTCCACGTCGTGTTCGAGGCGGTGCAGGGTGTCCTGTTTGCGCTGCTTGGCGGGGCGTGCGGGTGGCGGGGTCATCGTCGAAGGCCTCCGGGCGGGACGTCGTACCTCACTGACGGGTTCACGTCTTCCAGTGTGACCGCCGGGCCCCCTCCCGCACCCGGATCTCCGCCGGGCGCGCCGCCGTCGGGTCGGAGCGGCGACCACTTATGACAACACCGTTGACCAGTTGTGTCCCCGGCCAGTTTCATGTGCGTTCACCGGGGCCGACCAGGCCCCCCGGTGCGAGCGGAGTACTGGCCATGACCGACAAGCCCTACGGCGCCGACCCTCCCGCGCGGCCCGCGCTGCGCAAGTCCCTCGGCGTCCTCGACGGCGTCGCGATCGCCGCGTCCAGCACGGCGGCGACCACCACCATCGGTATCGGCCTCGGGGTCACGGCCGGGGTGGTGGGCCTGCGTCTGCCGGCCATCATGCTGCTGGCGTTCGTGCCGATCCTGGGGATCGCGGGAGCGTACGCGCGGCTGAACCGGGTCGAGCCGAACGCGGGCAACGGCTATGTGTGGGTGGGGCGTTCGCTGACGCCGTGGCTCGGCTTCATGGTCGGCTGGGTGAACATCGTGGCCACGGTGGCGTTCCTCGCGTACACGACCGCGGTCACCGGGTCGGCGATGATGCAGCTGGCCGGGGAGGCCGGACTGCACCGGGTGGGCGGGCTGACGCTGGACCCGGGCTCCACGGCGCAGACCACCGCGGTCGGGATCGTGGCACTGGCCGCGGTGACCCTGACCGCCGTCACCGGCATCCGTACGGCGGCCCGGCTCCAGACCGCACTGCTCGTCTTCGAGTACGTGGTGCTGATCGGGTTCTGCGGCTACGGCATCGTCACCGGTCCGCACCCCTTCAGCCTGAGCTGGTTCGATCCCTTCGCGATCCCGTCGGCCTCCGCGCTGGCCCAGGGACTGCTGCTGTCGGTGTTCTGCTACTGGGGCTTCGACGCCGCCTTCAGCGTCAACGAGGAGGTGCGCGAACCGCGGGACGCCTCGCGCGCCGGGTTCATCACCCTGGGGACGATGCTGGCGCTGTTCCTGCTCGGCTCGGTCGCCTTCCAGCGGGTGCTGTCGCAGGACGAGCTGGCCGGTCACGGCGCCGAGGGGCTGGCCTACTTCGGCGAGCGGCTGGCGGCGCAGCCACTGGCCACGCTGCCGCTGGTGGCGCTGATGTTCTCGGCCGTCGCCTCGCTCCAGGCCGGGGTGATCCCCACGGCCCGCGGGATGTTCGCGATGAGCCGGGACCGCACGCTCGGCCCGGTGTGGTCCAGGGTCAGCTCCCGGTACGGGACCCCGGCGGCCGGCACCCTGCTGATCGGCGCGCTGGCCATGGCGGTGGCGGGGCTCGCGCTGGTCGTCCCGCGGCTGGCCGACATGATCCTGGCGACGGTGAACGCGGTGGGCATCGTCGTCGCCCTGTCGTACGCGCTCACCGCGCTGGCCGCGGCCGTGCGCTTCCGCGGGCTGCTGCGCGAGGACTGGCGGCAGGGGGTGCGCGCGGTGGTCCTGCCGGGCCTGAGCGCGGCGGCGCTGCTCGGTCTGGGCGGCTACCTCTGCCGGTCCTTCTACACCTCCGCCGACCATCTCGAACTCAGCCCGGACAACGGGTGGTTCCTGCTGCTGGCGCCCGCTGTGATGGTGACCTCCGGCCTGGTTGCGGCCGCCTGGGCCAAGTGGGTGCGCCGCTCGCCCTACTTCCGCACCGGCGACGGCACCGACGCCGACGCGCCGCGACTGCTCACCACCGCACCCTGACGTACGGGGAAACCGAGACCACGCACGCCGACGCACGAGGAAACCGAGAACATGCACGCCGACCTTCTCTTCACCGGTGGCGCCGTCCTCACTCCCGAGGGCCGCACCGCCACCACCGTCGCCGTGACCGGCGACCGCGTCACCGCCGTCGGGGACGACGGACTGCGCGAACTCGCCGGGCCCCGAACGGAGGTGGTCGACCTGGCCGGCGGGCTGCTGCTGCCCGGCTTCCAGGACGCGCACGTCCACCCGGTGCCGGCCGGGCTCGAACTCGCCCAGTGCGACCTGACCGGGACCCGGACCGCCGACGAGACCCTGGCCGCCGTACGCGCGTACGCGCTGGCGCGTCCGGAGCGGGAGTGGATCCTCGGCGGCGGCTGGTCGATGGAGGCGTTCGAGGGCGGTACGCCCACGAAGGAACTCCTCGACGCCGTCGTCCCGGACCGGCCGGTGTACCTGCCCAACCGCGACCACCACGGGGCCTGGGTCAACAGCCGCGCCCTCGCGCTGGCCGGCATCACCCGGGACACCCCCGACCCGGCCGACGGGCGGATCGAGCGCGACGCCTCAGGCGAGCCCAGCGGCACGCTCCAGGAAGGCGCGATGCAGCTGGTCGGGCGGCTCGCCCCGGTGGCCACGCAGGCCGACCGGCTGGCCGCGCTGCTGCACGCCCAGCGGGCGCTGCACGCCCTGGGCGTCACCGCCTGGCAGGACGCGCTCGTCGGGGGATTCGTCGGTCTGGACGACCCGTCCGAGGCGTACCGGACGGCGGCCCGGGACGGCTCGCTGACCGCGCGCGTGGTCGGCGCCCTGTGGTGGGACCGCGAACGCGGTGCCGAGCAGATACCCGAACTCGTCGAACGGCGGGAGGAGTTGAGCCACGGCCGGTTCCGGGCGGGCAGCGTGAAGCTGATGCTGGACGGGGTCGCCGAGAACAGCACCGCCGCGCTCCTCGACCCGTATCTGGACAGGTGCGGCTGCGCCACGGCCAACCGGGGCACCAGTTTCGTCGACGCCGCGCGCCTGCCCGGGTACGTGACGGAGCTGGACGCGCTCGGCTTCCAGTGCCACTTCCACGCGCTCGGCGACCGGGCCGTGCGCGACGCCCTGGACGCGATCGAGGCGGCCCGAGCGGCGAACGGGCCGAGCGACACCCGGCCGCATCTGGCGCACCTCCAGGTCGTGCACCCCGACGACGTGCCGCGCTTCGCCCGGCTGGGCGCGACCGCCAACATCCAGCCGCTGTGGGCGGCGCACGAACCGCAGATGGACGAGCTGACGATCCCCTTCCTCGGTCCCGAACGGGCCGCGTGGCAGTACCCGTTCGGCTCACTGCTGCGCTCCGGCGCCACGCTCGCGGCGGGCAGCGACTGGCCGGTCAGCAGCCCGGACCCGCTCCAGGGCGTCCACGTGGCGGTCAACCGGGTCCAGCCCGGCGGCAGCGGCCCGGTCTTCCTGCCGGGCGAGCGCATCGGTCTGGCGCAGGCGCTGACGGCGTACACCGCCGGATCGGCTTACGTGAACCACCTCGACGACACCGGGAAGGTGTCCCCGGGCGCGCTCGCGGACCTGGTGGTGCTGGACCGCGACCCGTTCGCGGGAGCGCCGGGGGAGATCGCCGGGGCACGCGTGCGACGGACGTACGTGGGCGGCGAACTGGTGCACACGGCCGACTAGGGCGTGGCGGGGACCGCGGTGATTACTTGGACAGGTGTCCATGTACAGTGGACACCTGTCCAAGAACATCTGTCCGCGAAGGAGAAGGCATGGAAGCCGTCGCGAGCGTGCTGGTCGGCCTGGTGGCCGTGCTGCACGGATACATCCTGGTGCTGGAGATGTTCCTGTGGCAGAAGAAGCCCGGCCGGTCGCTGCACGGCTTCGCGCCGGAGCTGGCGCGGACGACCGCCCCGCTCGCCGCCAACCAGGGCCTCTACAACGGCTTTCTCGCGGCCGGCCTGGTCTGGGGTCTGCTCGCCGACGACCCGACCGGCCGGCAGGCCCAGATCTTCTTCCTGTGCTGCGTGGTGGTCGCGGGCGCATACGGCGCCGCGACGGCGAACCGCCGCATCCTGTTCGCGCAGGCGCTGCCCGGCGCGCTCGCCCTGGCCGCCGTGCTGGCCGCCCGGTGAACCGCGGCGTGCCCGAGGACCCGCGGGCCGCGCGCACCCGGGCCCGGCTGCGGGCGGCCCTGCTCGCCGAGTGCGCCGAACGGCCGCTGGCGGAGGTCGGGGTGGCCGCGCTGGTCCGCCGGGCCGGTGTCGGCCGGGCCACCTTCTACGTGCACTACGCCGACCTCGAGGCGCTCGCCGTCGACGCCTGCGCGGACGTCGTACGCGAGGCCGTGGAGGCGCTGCACGCCTGGCGCGGCAGGCCCGACCCGGTGCACGCGCCACCCTCGCTCGCCGCGTTCTTCGACTCGCTCACCCCCCATGCCGCCCTCTACCGCGCCCTGCTGGGCCCCGGCGGCGCGGGCCCGCTCGGCCGGGTGCTCCACGGCGACCTGCGGGCCTACAGCCTGCGCGAACGCGCACTCGCGGGGGCGGCCGACGCACCCCTGGTCGCCTCGGCCGTCGCCGCCACCTTCACGGGGGTGCTGGGCGACTGGCTGCACGGGCTGCTGGAGGCGTCCGCCGCCGAGATCTCCGACCAGGTCTGGCAGTTGCTGGTGGCCCTGCACGCGAGCCGCTGAGCGTCCGTCCGCCGGCCCGGACCCGGGGCGTCACCCGGCCGACCTGCCGCGCCGCCGCCCCGCACGCCCTCGGGGCCGACGCCCCGCCACGGCCCGGTCCACCCCCTTGGCTCAGATCTTGAAAGAAGTCGGCCTCAATTCGAAGACATATGTCAATCGAACATGCTCAAATTCAGTCTTCGGAGGGTAACTTGCAGGACGGGCAAGGAAGTTGGGATCCCCGTCCCCGGAGCGGGTTGGAGGCGATGTCGTCGTGCGGGAACCGGCGCCATTCACCCGGCAGCTGCGCGTCCACCAGGACCGGGGTCACACCGTCCTGGAGTTCCACGGCGAGATCGACATCGCCGCGGCCGCGGAGATCGTCCCGCACCTGGACCACGCCACCTCAGGCCCCGAACCACGGGTCGTGATCGACCTCGCCGAGATCGAGTTCTTCGACTGCTCGGGCCTGCGCCTGCTCTACCGGGCCCGGCACCGGGTCCTCGACCGCGGCGGACAGCTCCACCTGGTCTGCACCCACCCGACGACGCTGCGCGTCCTGCGGCTCACCGGCCTGTCCCGGCTGCTGCCGCCCCGGCCCACCCTGGACGCGGCGCTGGGCCGGCCCGAGGCCACCTCCGGCACCTTATGACCCCGCCCCGCCGTCCCCTGCCGTCGACTCGGTCCGCGGCGCGTCGAACAGGGCACTGACGGACTCCCCGTTGTGGATCCGGCGCACGGCCTCCGCGAGCGCCGGGGCGATGGAGAGGATCCGCAGCTTGTCGGTGTGCTCCTCGGCCGGCACCGGGACCGTGTTGGTGCACACGATCTCCAGCACGTCGGGCTGCTCGCTGAGCCGCTTGAGCGCCCCCGCCGCGAACAGCCCGTGCGTACACGCCACCCGAATGCTGCGCGGACCCAACTCCCGCAACCGCTCCAGGAGTTCGAGCACCGTACTGCCCTTGGCGATCTCGTCGTCGAGAACGATGACGTCCCGTCCGGTGACATCGCCGATCACCGTGCTGATGCTCACCCGGTCGTCCGCGTAGCGCTGCTTGGCCCCGGCGGCCACCCGGGCGCCGATCAGCCGGGCGAAGGCCGCGGCCTCCTTGGCGTTGCCCAGGTCGGGCGAGACGACGGTGGTGCTCGTCAGGTCGTACCGGCGGAAGTGCGCGGCCAGTTCGCGGTGGGCGTGCAGATGGTCGACCGGGACCGAGAAGAAGCCGTGCACCTGGGGCGCGTGCAGGGCCATGGTGAGAACCCGGCGGGCGCCCGCCGACACCATCAGGTCCGCGACCATGCGCCCGCCCAGGGAGATACGGGGCGCGTCCTTCTTGTCCGAGCGGGCGTAGGAATAGTGCGGCATGACGACCGTGATCCGGCCGGCCGAGGCGCCACGGGCCGCGTCGCACATCAGCAGCAGTTCGACCAGGTGCTCCTGGACCGGCCGGACCAGCGGCTGGACGAGGAAGACGTCCCGCTCCCGGCAGTTCGCCTGGAGCTGGACCTCCAGGCAGTCGTTCGCGAACCTGCTCACCCGGGTGGGCCTGAGCGGCACGCCGAGATGGGCACAGAGCTCCGCGGCCAGCTCGGGGTGGGCACTGCCGGTGAAGACGGCGATGTCTCGCACGATCCGCTCCTCGTCCGACCAGGTCGCCCTGGTCACCTGGGGTCGACTCACGTGGGGCCGGTCGTACCGGGCCTGATCCCCATGCTCCACGAGCGGCGCCCCGGCCGCGAGGCGGCGTCGCGCCGCCCCCGGGCGGGACCACCGGCCGGTCGACGGGCGGAATGGATCAGCCAACCTGACTGTCTGGCAACGGAATTGGCGGGCATCCGGCCAGTAGGAAGGAGGACCGTCGACATGACCTCTTCGATCAGGCGCATCCCTCGGCGCATGCCCGGCTGGGCGAAGGTGCTCACCGCCTTCGTGCTGGTGCTCGTCGTGCTGTTCGCCGGAATCCGGCTGGCCGTACTGCCGGGGCTGCGGGACCTGTTCGGCACCGAGACCCAGGACCGCTCGGGTCCCGCACTCCTGAAGTCCATCCAGGACATGAGCCGTTACGACGCCGCCTCCGGCAACTTCCAGGTCGTCGTGGACCTGGAGAAGGATGCCAAGTACCTGCCCGACGCGCTGCACGGCAGCCGCACCCTGTACGTCGGGGCGGGCACCGTCGACGCGTACGTCGACCTCGGCAGGCTCGGCAAGGGCGACGTGACGGTGAACGACGACCGTACGTCCGCCACCCTCCGGCTGCCGCACGCCCAGCTCGGCAAGCCGGCCCTCGACCCCGACCGTTCCTACGCCGTCTCCAAGCAACGCGGTCTCCTCGACCGGCTCGGCGACCTCTTCTCGGACAACCCGAACAGCGAACAGGCCGTGCAGAAACTGGCGGTCCGGCACATCGGCGACGCGGCCAAGGACAGCGAGCTGACGGCACGGGCCGAGACCAACACCACGGACATGCTCCAAGGGCTGCTGGGTTCCCTCGGCTTCGAGGAGGTGCACATCACGTACGAAAGCTGACCGGCCGTCCGCGCCACCGCGCCAGGCCCGGCATCGACCCTGCGATGGCGGGTAACCCCCCTACAACGTCGGGAAGTTGAAGCATGGAGGAACTTATGGCCCGCGCAGCCTCCAGGCCGCGTACCGCCTTTCGATCGCGCGCCACCGGAACCGATCCGGCAGCCGCCGGACCCGAACCGTCCGCCTGGACCAGCAGGCTGCCCGGCTTCCGCTCCAGGGCGGCGAAGGCCGGGGCCAAGCCGAAGGCGGGGGCGAAAGCGAAGGCCGGGACCAAGGCGAAAGCCGACACGAAGGCGAAACCCACCACGAAACCGAAGTTCGCCGCCAGGACGAGGGCGGCCCTGAAGGCGAAGCGCGGGTCCACGGCGCGGCCAGCCCGTGACGAGCGCCGTCCGCTGCCCCTCCCGCTGCGCGCTCTGGCGATGCTGTGCGCCTTCGCGTTCATGGTGGCGTTCGCCGTCGTGCTGGCCAAGCTCACCCTCGAACCGTCGCCCGCGTCGGTGGCGCTCACGCACACGAACCTCCATCCCGGCAGCTCCCTCAAGGCCTACCTGGACCAGCCCGCGTTGCGTGACGCGGTCAAGCAGATCGGCGGGAACCTGCTGCTCGGGGTGCCGTTCGGGGTCCTGGTGCCGGTCGTGGCCCCGCAGGCCCGCGGGCTGCTGCGGGTGCTGCTGCTGACCGCGACCGTGATGCTGCTGGTGGAGTTCGCGCAGGGCGCCCTGATCACCGGACGGGCCTTCGACATCGACGACGTCATCCTCAACACCACGGGGGCGCTGGTGGGTTATCTGCTCCTGGGCCGGCGGCTGAGCCGGGCGGTACACGCCCGCAGGCGGTCGCGGTAGCGGCCGTACGAGGGCCCGGCCGGGCGCCCACCGCCCGGCCGGCCCGGCCCTCAGGTGCGGCCCCAGTGCAGCTTCCAGGTGAACTTGTCCCCGCCGACCCAGCAGACCACGTCCGGATCGTCGAGGTCGTGGACGACGATGCCGGACGCGGCCGCCGCCGCGAGGACGTCCGTGACGGTCCTCGCCTCACCGACCACCTCACCGTCGATCTCCACGATGCGAAACGGCGGGTCGCCCGGCTGGACGCCGAGCACCATGATCCGCGGACTGCCGATGTGAGGGCACGCGACTTCGGTCATGTCTTCGAGCCTAAATCGCAACCGGCGGTCGCGGGCGACGTGCGTCACCCGTCGGGCCCATCGGGTTCACCGCCCCAGTGCCCGGCCGTGGTGCGGCCCGGCTCCGGCTGGGCAACCCTGGATCCAGGAGGTGGCGATGGAGCCCGTACAGGCCCTGGAGCGGATCGCCTTTCTGCTGGAACGGTCCGCGGCACCGACGTACCGCGTCCGGGCCTTGCGCACCGCGGCGCGCGTGCTGCGGGAACTGCCCGAGGCGGAGCTCAACGGGACCTGGGCGCCGTTCCGGCTGCTGACCGGCATCGAGTGCGACATCCTCGACGACGGCACCCTCGACCAAGAGCCGGAACTGCTGGAGCGGCTCGACGTCGTCGTGGTGTCCGTCCACTCCGAGCTGCGCATGGACGCCCGGTCGATGACCCGCCGCATGGTGGCCGCCGTACGCGATCCGCACGCCGACGTCCTGGGGCACTGCACGGGGCGTCCGGTGGCCGGACGGACCCGGCCGGAGTCGGAGTTCGACGCGGACGAGGTGTTCGCCGCGTGTGCCGAGTCCGGTACGGCCGTGGAGGTCAACAGCCGTCCGGAACGGCTCGACCCGCCCGAACGGCTGCTGCGCCGGGCCGTGGCGGCGGGCGCGCTGTTCGCCGTCGACACCGACGCCCACGCGCCCGGCCGGCTGGACTGGCAGGCGCTCGGCTGCGCGCGGGCCGAGAAGTGCGGGGTGCCCGCGGAACGCGTGGTGACCACCTGGTCCGCGGACGAACCGCCGGCCTGGACCCTGGACGGCCGGGTCCCCGCGTCGGCGGCCTGACGCGTGACCCGCTCGGGGTGACACGGATCACCACGAGCGGCGGCCTGGCGGGGAACAGCGGCCGGTGATTGCCCGTTGAACCAACCGTGGGAGCGGAGGGGACAGTGTCCCCGGGCCTCAACCCTTTGCCCCCAGGGACGATCGTTCGGCTGAAGCCCTGGGGAGCCCCCGCCGCGAGGCGACCGCCCTCTGTTCCCACCTTGTGCCGCCCCGACCGTGATTCCCCCGTCCGGTCGGGGCTTTCCCCTGTCCGGCCGAGGCCTTCCCCGGTCCGGCCGCGCCCTCCCGCCGCCCGGCCGGCCTCTCCGCCGCCACCGACCGAGTTTCATTTGACTTCGAGAGCACTCGAATTCGTAGCGTCCGGGGCATGACCACCGCACAGCACAGGATCGGCTCGGGCTTCGGCGCCGAGAGCACCGCCGACGACGTCCTCCAGGGCATCGACCTCACCGGCCGGCTCGCCGTCGTCACCGGCGGCTACTCGGGCCTCGGGCTGGAGACGACCCGGGCCCTGACGAAGGCGGGCGCCCACGTGGTCGTCCCGGCCCGCCGCCCGGACACCGCCCGGGAGGCGCTCGCCGGAATGGACGGCGTCGAACTCGACGAACTGGACCTCGGCGACCTGGAGAGTGTGCGCGGCTTCGCCGGACGCTTCCTCGCCTCCGGCCGGACCGTGGACCTCGTCATCGACAACGCCGGGATCATGGCCTGCCCGGAGACCCGGGTCGGGCCCGGCTGGGAGGCCCAGTTCGCCATCAACCACCTGGGGCACTTCGCCCTGGTCAACCGGCTGTGGCCGGCGATCGCGGCGGGCGGCGCACGCGTCGTCTCCGTCTCCTCGCGCGCCCACCACTTCTCCGGCATGCGCTGGGACGACGTCCACTGGCGCCACGGCTACGACAAGTGGGAGGCGTACGGACAGGCCAAGACGGCGAACGCGCTGTTCGCCGTGGAGCTGGACCGGCTGGGCCGGGACGCCGGCGTACGGGCCTTCTCGCTGCACCCCGGCGGGATCGTCACCCCGCTCCAGCGGCACCTCCCCGAGGAGGAGATGATCGAGCGCGGCTGGATCGACGCCGAGGGCAATCTGCTGAACCCCAAGGGTTTCAAGAACCCCGAACAGGGTGCGGCGACCCAGGTGTGGGCCGCGACCTCGCCCCTGCTGGACGGCCTGGGCGGCCTGTACCTGGAGGACTGCGACGTCGCCGAGCCCGCCGTGGCGGGCGGCGAGCCGAACGGTGTGAAGGACTGGGCGACCGACCCCGCGCAGGCCGCGCGGCTGTGGACGCTGTCGGCCCAGCTCACGGGGGTCGACGCCTTCGCCGGCTGAGCACCTCGCCGTGAACTCCCCGGCCGGTCCGAGCGGGGCGCGGACGTCGTGACCGTGGCCGTCGTCCGCCGTCCGGCGTCCAGCGTCCAGCGTCCGGCGTCCGTCGCCCGGCGTCCGTCGCCCGTCGCCCGTCGCCCGTCGCCCGTCGCCCGTCGCCCCACCATCGCGGTGCGGGTCCGCGCGGACCGGGTACTCGGACAGCTCCACCCCACCCACAGGGAGGAGACCGAGGTGAGCTGCGAACCGGGTCGGAGGGTGGTCGTCACGGGCGCCACCGGTCATGTCGGTACGAGCTTGGTGCGGCTGCTGTCCGAGGATCCGGAGGTGGGCGGGGTACTGGGCCTGGCCCGCCGGCTCCCCGACTGGTCGCCACCGAAGACGGACTGGGCCGCGGTCGACCTGTCGACGGAACGGCCCCATCCGGTGAAGGAGTTCGAGGGGGCGGCCGCCGTGGTCCATCTGGCCTGGGCGTTCCGGCCGACGCACGATCCCGCCGTGACCTGGCGCACCAATGTGCTGGGCAGCATCCGGGTGTTCCAGGCGGTCGCCGCGGCGGGGGTGCCGACCCTGGTGCACGGGTCGTCCGTGGGTGCCTACTCTCCGGGACCGAAGGGACGGACGGCGGACGAGTCGTGGCCGACGCACGGCTGGCCGGGCGCCGCGTACTGCCGGGAGAAGGCCTACCTGGAGCGGGTGCTGGACACGTTCGAGCGGGAGCATCCCGAGGTCCGGGTGGTACGGATGCGGCCGGCCTTCCTCGTCCGGCGCGAACCGGCCCGCACACCGCACCGCGTCCCCGGCGGGCGGCTGCGGCCCGGGCCGTCGCCCCGGCCCGACCTGCTGCCGTTCCTGCCGGAGGTAAGGGGGCTGCGGGTGCAGGTCCTGCATCCGGACGACGCGGCCGAGGCGTACCGGCTGGCGGTGCACCGCCAGGTCCACGGAGCCTTCAACCTGGCGGCCGAGCCCCCGGTCGACACGGAGCTGCTGAGCGCGATGTTCGGCGCCCGTCCGGTACGGCTCCCGCGCACCGCGGCCCGTACCGCGGTCGCCGCCGCCTGGGGCCTGCGGCTGCTGCCCGCCTCGCCCCAGCTCTTCGACGCGGTCGTGCGGCTGCCCCTGATGGACTGCGCGCGGGCGCACACCGAGCTGAGCTGGCACCCGCGGCACACGGCGACGGAGGTGCTGGAGGAGTTCCTGCTGGGCCTGCGCCGCGAAGAGGAGACGGAGGCCGAGCCCGAGTCCTCGTGGTGGCGCAGGGCGGGATAAGAGCTCCGGACAGAAGTGGGGTCCGATCAGCGGGCGGTGTCCGGTGCGTGCGATCGCAAGGCGCCGGAAGGTCCTTGTAGCGGAGCTACCAGGGCCTTTCGGCAACGCGGCGAGGGTGCGTGCCGGGCGCCGCCCGCCGGGCCCCACTTCTGTCCGGAGCTCTAAGCGCACAGGCATGGGTACAGAACGGGGTGGGGACATTGGGCAAGGGACGAAGAGCGCGCACGCGGGGGGTCGCGGCGACCGCGGCGCTGCTGGTCACCGCGGTGGTGGCCGCGTGGACGGCGGGCTGTACGACGTCGCACCGCCCGGGTGACGACGAGCGGGGCCGTCCACGGCCGTCGGCGCACAGCACACCGGCCACGCCCAGCCCCTCCAGCGCCCCGACCCGTACGAGCAGCGGATCGGTGCTCGCGGTGAAGATCGACAACGTTCCCGCGGCCCGCCCGCAGCGCGGGCTGGACTCCGCGGACGTGGTGTACGTCGAGCAGGTCGAGGGCGGGCTGAGCCGGCTGATGGCCGTGTACGCCACCAGGTTGCCGGACGTGATCGGTCCGGTGCGCAGCGCCCGCGAGTCCGACCTGGAGCTGCTGGGCCAGTTCGACCGGCCGACGCTCGCGTTCTCCGGCGCGCAGGGGAAGCTGCTGCCGCTGATCGACCGCGCGCCGCTGCGCGCCGAGCCGGCGGACCGGGTGTCCGGCGCCTACTTCCGGGGCAGCGACCACGTCGCACCCCACAACCTGTACCTGCGGCCGTCGAAGCTGATGCGCTCGGCGCCGGGTCCCGAGGCGCTGACCACCGGCTTCCGGTACGGCGCCGCGCCCGAGGGCGGGCGTCCCCTCACCACCCGTACCGTCCGCTACCCCGCCGCCCGCGTCACCTTCACCTGGTCCGCGGACCGGCACCGCTGGCTGGTCACCCAGGACGGGACCCCGACGGTGACCGCCGCGGGCCGGCGGCCGGCGCCCGCGACGGTCGTCGTGCAGTACGTGAAGATCCGCAGGTCCGGCTACCACGACGTGCTGGGCAACTACACGCCGTACACCGAGACGGTGGGGTCCGGGAAGGCGGAGGTGCTGCGCGACGGGCGCAGCTACGACGTCCGCTGGACGCGGGCGACGGCCGCCGCGGGCACGACGTTCACGACCCCGGACGGCTCGCCGGTGAACTTCGCGAAGGGCCAGGTGTGGGTGGTGCTGGCCAAGGCGTGATCAGGTCTGACCGGCCAGGGGCTCCGCCGGGTTGCGCAGCCCCTCGGCCGCGTCCGAGACCCGGCGGATCAGCTCGAAGAACTGGGTCTGCTCCGCGGCGGAGAGCGGGGCGAGGAAGACCTGGTTCATCCGGGCGGTGCGGACGGCCAGCCTGCGGTGGGTGCGCAGACCGTCGTCCGTGAGGCGCAGCAGGGAGCGGCGGCCGTCCT
The DNA here is from genome assembly GCF_053597355.1 of Streptomyces sp. NPDC001443. Taxonomy (NCBI): domain Bacteria; kingdom Bacillati; phylum Actinomycetota; class Actinomycetes; order Kitasatosporales; family Streptomycetaceae; genus Streptomyces; species Streptomyces sp. NPDC001443. The sequence continues at coordinate 59,588 of NZ_JBSFIA010000028.1, read as the reverse complement.
GCGGGTCGCGGACCTTGTCCAGCAGCCCGCGCCGGCCGAGCCGGCTGACCACCTCGGCGATGGTGGACCGGTCCAGCCCCACCCGCTCCCCCACGGTGCGCTGGTCGAGGCCCGGCTCGGCGACCAGCGTGTTGAGCACGGCGAACTGCGGAGAGGTGATCTCCTCGGAGACCATCGTGTTCCACAGCAGGTGGTGGGCCTGCTGGAGCCGCCGGGCCAGGTGCCCGGGGTGGGTGGTGAGGTCCACCGCGGCCATATGCGCTCCCGTGGTCGTAGTCAACGGTCGTAATTCGTAGGTGCACTGAACAATACGCGACCGAGGCGGGCTCCGCCTGAGAGTGGGACAGGCGCTGACCACGTATTTCTCACGGGCCTTGACGCCCGAGCCCACCGGTGGCAGCGTGAGGGAACCTCACCGAAATACTCAGTGCGCTGACTATCTAGGAACCGCTAGGACCCCCATGGCTCTCACCCAGCAGGACATCGACCAGGAGATCGCGGCCGGACGCGCCGCCTACGAGAAGCGGCTCGCCGGCGGCGCGCCCGTGGAGCACCAGCCACGACGGGACTACGCGCCGTACCGCTCCTCGGCGCTGCGGCACCCCGAGCAGCCGCCGGTCACCATCGACGTGGCCCAGGACCCGGAGCTGGTGGAGCTGCACTCCCCCGCCTTCGGCGAGCGCGACATCACCGAGATCGACAACGACCTCACCCGGCACCACCGCGGCGAGCCGATCGGCGAGCGGATCACCGTCTCCGGGCGGCTGCTGGACCGCGACGGGCGTCCGGTGCGCGGCCAGCTCGTGGAGATCTGGCAGGCGAACTCGGCCGGCCGCTACGCCCACCGGCGTGAGCAGCACGACGCCCCGCTGGACCCGAACTTCACCGGCGTGGGCCGCACGCTGACCGACGACTCGGGCCACTACCGCTTCACCACGATCCAGCCGGGCCCGTACCCGTGGCGCAACCACGTCAACGCCTGGCGCCCGGCGCACATCCACTTCTCGGTGTTCGGCTCGGCGTTCACCCAGCGGCTGGTGACGCAGATGTACTTCCCGAACGACCCGCTCTTCCCCTACGACCCGATCCTTCAGTCCGTGACGGACGACGCCGCCCGCCGGCGGCTGATCGCCACGTACGACCACAGCCTGTCCGTGCCGGAGTTCTCGCTCGGCTACCACTGGGACCTGGTCCTGGACGGACCGAACGCCACCTGGATCGAAGAAGGGCGCTGACCGGACATGACGAAGATCGACACCAGCAGGCCGGAGAACGTGCTGCCCACCCCGTCGCACACCGTCGGCCCGTTCTACGGCTACGCGCTGCCGTTCCCGGGCGGCGGCGACATCGCCCCGGTGGGCCACCCGGACACCGTCACCGTCCAGGGATACGTGTACGACGGCGAGGGCAACCCGCTGCCCGACGCCCTCGTGGAGCTGTGGGGACCCGGCCCGGACGGCCGGGTGCCGACGACGGACGGCTCGATGCGGCGCGACCCCGCGACCGGCGGCCACCTGGGCCGCAACGGCGTGCAGTTCACCGGCTGGGGCCGGATCCAGACCGATGCCGACGGGCACTGGTACGCGCGCACACTGCGCCCCGGCGCACGCGGGCGCAGCGCGCCGTATCTCAGCGTCTGCGTCTTCGCGCGGGGGCTGCTCGTCCACCTGTTCACCCGGATCTACCTGCCCGGCGATCAGGCGGCACTCGCCTCGGACCCGTTGCTGGCGGGACTGGCCGAGGAGCGCCGCGACACGCTGATCGCCCGCGACGGGGGCGACGGCACGTACCGTTTCGACATCCGCCTTCAGGGCGAGGGCGAGACGGTCTTCCTGGAGTTCCAGTGACAGCTGCCGAAGCCGAAGCCGACACCGGCCTGCTCGCCCCCGGGTGGGCGGGCTCCCCCGCCGCGTCCGCGACCGGCGACCGCGCCTTTCTGCGGGCGCTGCTGGACGCGGAGGCCGCGCTGACCCGGGCGCAGGCGGCGCTGGGCCTGGCCCCGGCCGCGGCGGCGACGGCGGTGACCGAGGCGGCCGCGGGCGCCGGCTTCGACGTGCGCGATCTGGCCCTGCGGGCCCGCAGCGGCGGGAACCCGGTGATCCCGCTGGTCGCCGACCTGACGAAGGCGGTCGGCCCGGAGCACGGTCCGTACGTCCACCGGGGCGCGACCAGCCAGGACATCATGGACACGGCGACGATGCTGGTGGCCGTGCGCACCCTCGGCCCGGTCCTCGACGACCTCGCCCGTACCGAGCGGGCGCTGGCCGCGCTGGCCGCCGCCCACCGGGACACCGCGATGCCGGGGCGCACGCTCACCCAGCACGCCGTGCCGACGACGTTCGGGCTGAAGGCGGCCGGCTGGCGGTCGCTGGTGCTCGACGCGCGCGACCGGCTGACCGCCGTACGCGACACGCTGCCCGCCCAGCTCGGCGGCGCGGCCGGGACCCTCGCGGCCTTCTCGGTGTACGGGGCCGCCGACCCGCTCGCCCTGCCCGCCGCCTACGCCCGCGAACTCGGGCTCAGGGAACCGCTGTTGCCCTGGCACACGCTGCGCACCCCGATCGCCGACCTGGCCGGGGCGCTGGCCTTCACGGCCGGGGCGCTGGGCAAGACGGCCGTGGACGTGCTCACCCTGACCCGCACCGAGATCGGCGAGACCACCGAGGGCGGCGGCGGAGGCTCCTCGGCCATGCCGCACAAGGCCAACCCCGTACGGTCGACGCTGATCGTGGCGGCGGCCCGGCGGGCGCCCCAGCTCGCGGCCACGCTCCACGGGGCGCTGGTCGCCGAGGACGAGCGGCCGGCCGGTGCCTGGCACGCGGAGTGGGAGCCGCTGCGGGAGCTGCTGCGGCTGGTCGGGGGCGCCGCCCGGGGCGCCGCCGAACTCGCCGAGGGACTGCGGGTGCATCCGGACGTCATGCGTGAACACCTCGATATCACCCGTGGGTTGATCGTCTCCGAGCGGCTGTCGGCCGAGCTGGCCGGGGTGCTCGGCCGGGCCCGCGCCAAGGAGCTGCTCACCGACCTCGCCCGGCGCACTTACGCCGAAGGCCGCCCCCTGGCCGAACTCCTCTCGGAGGAGCCGGAGTTGAAGGGGATCGAGCTCGCCGGTGCGGCCGATCCCACCCGTTACACCGGCGCCGCCGGAGCACTCACCGACCGTTGTCTGGAGCGACGTTGACCGCCACACTCCTCAACCACCTGGCCGAGGGGCCCGCTTCCGCTCCCCCGCTGCTGCTGGGGCCGTCCCTCGGCACGTCGTACGCGCTGTGGGACAAGGTGGCGCCCGAGCTGTCGGCCGTCCACCGGGTGGTCCGCTTCGACCTGCCCGGGCACGGCGGCAGCGCGCCGGACCTGATCGGCCCCGGCGCCACCGTCGGGGACCTCGCCGAACTGGTGCTCGCGCTCGCCGACTCGCTCGGGATCGAGCGGTTCGGGTACGCGGGGGTGTCGCTCGGCGGCGCGGTGGGCCTGCACCTGGCCCTGCACCACCCCGAGCGGGTCTCGTCGCTGGCGGTGATCTGCTCGTCGGCGCACTTCAACGGCGTCCGGCCGTGGCAGGAACGGGCCGCGCTGGTGCGGCGCGAGGGACTGGCCGGGCTCGCCGGGAGCGCGGACGCCCGCTGGTTCACCCCCGGGTTCAGTGTGCCCCGGCTGGTCCGGGACCACCGGGAGGCCGACCCGGGGGCGTACGCCGCCTGCTGCGACGCGCTGGCCGCGTTCGACCTGCGGGACCGGCTCGGCGAGATCTCCGTACGCACCCTGCTGATCGCCGGCCGCCAGGACCCGGCGACCCCGCCCGCGCATCTGCGGGAGATCGCCGACGCGGTGCCGCACGCCACGCTGGTCGAACTGCCCGGCGCCTCGCACCTGGCGCCCGCGCAGTGCCCGGAGGCCGTGCTGACGGCGTTGCGGGCGCACCTCGGCGGAGCCGCCCGGCGGGGGATGGAGGTCCGGCGCGAGGTCCTCGGCGACGCGCACGTGGACCGTGCGCAGGCCCGGCAGACGCCCTTCACGGCCCGCTTCCAGGACTTCATCTCGCGCTACGCGTGGGGGGAGATCTGGACCGACCCGACGCTCAGCCGCCGCGAACGCAGCATGATCACGCTGACGGCGCTGGTGGCGCACGGCCACTACGAGGAGCTGGCCATGCACGTCCGGGCGGCGCGGCGCAACGGGCTCAGCCCCGAGGAGATCGGCGCGGTGCTGTTGCAGACGGCCGTGTACTGCGGGGTCCCGGCCGCGAACTCGGCGTTCGCCACGGCCCAGCGTGTGCTCGCCGAGGAGGAGCAGGGCGGCGGGTGACCTTCCCGACGGCCGGGGCGCCGAGGCGGCGGGTGACCCTGACGGCCCCGGTCCTCAGCGTGGCCCGCGGACCGTCTCCAGGGCCGCGCGCGCCTGGCGCACCAGGCCGTCGGCACCGCACGAACGGGCCAGCGCCAGGCCCCGGTTGAGGTCGGCGACGGAGCGCGCGGCGATGCCGTACTCGACCCGGGCGGCCGCGTGTTCGTACTGGCACGGCGAGGACTCCAGGTAGGCGACCGCCTGGCCGGCCAGCCGGACCGCGCGCTGCCCGGTCTCCAGGGCGGCGGCACAGCGCAGGGCCTCGCCGATGGCGGTGTCCGTGCCGAGGCGTTCGGCCTGGCGGCGCGCGTCGGTGGCGAGCCGTCCGGCCCGGACGGGATCCTCGACGGCCAGCGCCCTGGCCAGGTCGACCATCCACGGCGCGAGCACCGGGTTGTGGCCGCCGCGGGCGGCGGCCGCCTTCTCGGCCGCCTCCAGTTCGTTGACCCCGTCCTCGGTGCGGCCGACGGCCAGCAGCAGGCGGCCGCGTACGGAGCGGGGGTCGGGCAGCACGATGGTCGACGGGTAGGGCGGGGCGAAGCCGTACCGCTCGGCGACCGCCCGGGCCTCCTCGACATGGCCGCGGGCCAGCAGCGTGTCGACGAGCCCGCAGGACGCCGACCAGTACAGGGGCAGACCGCGGCCGACCCGCTCGGCCAGCCGCAACGACTCGCGCAGGATGGCCTCCGCGTCCCTGAGGCGGCCCTGTCTGCGGTAGGCGAGCCCGACGAACGCGTTGGCCAGGGCGAGGTGGCCGCCGCTCCAGCCGGCCGTGGTGTAGACGCGCAGGGCCTCGGCGAAGAGGCTCTCGGCCCTGTCGAGACGGTCGGCGTAGACGTACGAACTGCCCAGCATCATCAGCAGTTCGACGCCCCACTCGCTGTCGGTCCAGCCGAGGCCCGGCGCGAGGCGGCCGTTGACGAGGGCGCGGTCTGCGCACTCCACGACCTCCTCGGCGTTCCCACCGTGTGCCATGAGGTCGAAGGCGCGCAGGATCAGCACGGCGCGCTCGGAGTTGTCGCGACCGGCACAGGTGCGGGCGAGCTCGGCGAGGCGCTCCGACCGGCCCGGTGAGGTCGTCTCCCCGAAGATGCCCTCCCACATGTACTGCACGGCCTGCAACCGCATCCGGGCGGGTCCGGCCCCCTGCCGGGCGGCCTCCGCCTCGACGGTGCGCACCGCCTCCTCCAACTGGTCGTTGTGGAGCAGCGCCTGGGAGAGACGGAAGACGGCGTCGACGCGTTCGGCACCGTCGAGGCCCGGCATGCCGAGCGCGGTCCGCAGATGGCCGATGGTCCGGGCGGGCGCGGTCAGCAGGGCGGCACAGCCCAGTTCGTACAGCACCCGGGCGTGCACCTCGGGCCGGGGCGGCTCCAGCAGGGCACGTTCGAGACAGGCGCGGGCCGCGTCCGGGGCGCCTACGGCGAGATGTTCGCGGGCGGCCTCCCGCAACTGCTCGACGAGCTCCTCGTCGTCGTCCGGATGGACCTGGAGCAGATGAGGTGCCGCGGCGGCCGCCCCCCGGCCCGAGTCGGTGACGACCTGGGCGGCGATGCCGTGCATGGCGGTGCGCAGCGCGTCCGGGATGGAGTGGTAGACGGCGGAGGCGATCAGCGGGTGGAGGAACTGGAGTTCCCCCACCGCCACCGGGCCCGCGCTGGGGTCAGGTTCGGTCAGGAAGCGTGCCTCGCACAGCAGTCGGGCGCAGCGCACCGCGTCGTCGTGGCGCATCGCGGCGAGCCGGGCCACGAGTTCCACCGAGATGCCGGTGCCGAGGATGGCGGCGGCCCAGGCGAACCGGGTGGCGTCGACGCCGAGTTGTTCCAGACGGGCGACGAGGCCACCGCCGCGGGCCGAGCGGTTCAGGGCGCGCAGCTCGCCGGCCGAGGACTCGGTCGGCACCAGCTCGCTGTTCCGCACCTTGACGAGGAGTTCGATCGTCTCGTAAGGGTTGCCGCCGGTGACGGCCCACACCTCCCGGCAGAACGGGGCGTCGGCGTGCGGGCCGAGCGCGGCCCGGGTGAGACCGGCCACCGCGTCCGGGGTCAGGGCGCTCAGGTGGGTGACGGGGCCGGCCGCCGCGGCGATGCCGTCCAGGAGGCGGGCGCTCTCGCCGCCGACCCCGCCGGGCCTGCGGGCCACGACGACCAGGACGGAGAGGTCGTCGAGGTGTTCGGTGAAGGCGCCGAGCCAGCGCAGGGTCTCCTGGTCCGCCCAGTGGGCGTCGTCGATCAGCAGGACGAGCGGCCAGTCCCGCCCGGCCAGCCGGCGCACGGCGGCGACGAGGCCGTCACAGACGCCCTGCGGGTCGGCGTGGCGTTCGCCGGGCTCCGTGATGCCGAGGGCGGGGCCCGCGACGTCGTACCAGTCGCCGAGGTACTCGCGCGCCTCCTCCGGCAGCAGCGACACCAGGGCGGGCTGGAGCAACTGCCGTACGACGTTGAAGGGGACGGACCTCAGGGTCTCGCCGCCGCGCGCGGACCACACGGTGCAGCCACGGGCCTCGGCGATCCGACGCGTCTCGGCCAGCAGCGCGGTCTTGCCGAGTCCCGCCTCGCCCCGCAGCACCACCAGGCTCCCCGCGGAGGACCGGTCGACGCACAGGGTCTCCACCGCGCGAGCGATGGCGGCGACTTCCTCGTCACGCTCCCACAGGGAAGCCGAGGCGCCCGTCGCGGGCCTGGCCTCCGTCATCCCGCTACCTCCCGAAGTCGCCCGAACGACGTACAGACCTCGAGCGTAGCCGCCCCGCCCGTGAACCGGAGGCCGGTCCACGCACCTCTTGCCGTCAAGGGTGACGGCAGGTGCGCCGGGACGACGCGGGGTCCCGTACGGGACGGCTGCCGAGTGTCAACAGCGGTGCGATAGAGGCAAATTGACGGTGAATTCACGTCGGCGGTGGCGGGCCGGGGGGTGAGGGTGCGGTGGCGGTGTGGTGGCGCGGTGAGGGGGTGGTCGGGTGGCGCGCCGGGGGGCGGGTGGCCGGGTGGCGCGCCGGGCCCGGCGATCCGGGGACGCGCCGAGGGGGGATCCGGGGACGCACCGCCGGGGGGGTCCGTGGACGCGCGGGGGACGGGTGACCCGGCGCCGGGCCGAGGGGTGGCCCGGGGACGCGCCGAGGGGTGGCCCGAGGACGCGCCGAGGGGTGGCCCGAGGACGCGCCGAGGGGTGGCCCAGGGAAGCGCCGGCGGCTGGCGGAGAGGGGCTGCGGAGGCAGAGACGGGATCCCTCTCATCCCTCTTTCACCGACGCCTCATACGGTGGGGGCATGACGCAGGTGACTCCTCCCGGGTGGTACCCCGACCCCGGGCAGAAAAGTGATGGTCCCCCCACCGAGCGCTGGTGGGACGGCAAGACGTGGACGGACCAGACCCGCCCCGCGGGAGAGGCCGCCGGCTGGGGTCCGCCGATGCAGGTGTCGCCCGAGGGTACGCAGCCGTACGTCTCGCCCGACTCCTCCTATCCCACCCAGCCGGGGTATCCCGGCTACCCCGGATATCCCGGCTACCCCGCACAGCCGCCGGCGGACGGCCGGCGGCGCGGGCTGCGGACCGGCATAGCCGTCGGCGTCGCGGTCGCGGTGCTCGCCAGCATCGGCATCGGCGTGTTCGCGCTGACCAAGGACGACGGTGGCGGCGGCACGAACGACGCGCGGCAGGGCCAGGGCGCCCCCGGCGGCCGGAACGGCTCCGGCGGGCAGGGCGGCCCCTTCGGCGAGTCGGGCGGCCAGGGCGGTCCGGGCGGCTCCGGCGGCGACGGCGGTTCGGGCGACGGCGGACAGTCGCCCGCACCCGACCAGTCCGAGGCGCCGAAGATCAAGAGCGGCTCGGTCACCGACGCGGTGAGCGGGATCAGCATCCCCATCCCGGACGACTGGTACGGCCAGGAGATCAGCGTCGGCGCGCAGGTCACGTCGAACAACTCGTACGACTGCCCCGGCGACACCTCCCAGAAGTGCACCAAGGGCGGCGCCTACTCGGCCCCCGCCATCGCCCTGGGCACCAAGGGCTCGACCGCGGAGGCGGTCGCCAAGGCGGACATCGCCACGAACGCCGAGGAGTCCTACGGCGGCACCACCTACGGCAAGATCACCTCGCATCAGGTGCTGGCCTCAAAGGCGGTGACGGTGGCCGGGCAGAAGGGCTACCTGGTCCGCTGGAAGGCGGTCACGAGCAAGGGTGCCGACGGCTATGTCGAGTCGCTGGCGTTCCCCTCTCCGGCGGACCCCGCGCGGATCGCCGTGATCCGTTTCGGCCTCGACACGGACCAGAAGGTCTCGGTCATCGACGAGATCGCCGCGGGCATCAAGGTGTCGACCGGCAGCGGCAGCGGTCAGAACGTCTGACCGGCCCCGAGAAGCCGGTCGGCCGGGTGGGGAACCTCTCCGCTCAAGAGGAACCCCACCCGGCCGGGGGGTGCGCGCCGCCCCCGTCCCCACGGTGCGGCGCGAGCAGGTCACCGTCCGGTCATCCCGGGGACGGCGGCCTGAGTATCAGGCGAGGCCGAGTGCCGGCAGCACGGCGGCCTCCACGAACCCGACGAGGTAGTCCCCGTCGGCGTACTCGCCCACCAGCACGGGCCGTACTCGCAGGACACCGAACATCATGGCGGGCACGTAGGCCAGCGCCGGATGGCCGGCCGCGACCTCGCCGCGCTCGACCCCGCGCCGGAGGATGCGCTCCAACTCGGCGATCTCGGGCTCCACGAGTGCCTCTCGCAGCGCCTTCTGGAGTTCGAGGTCCTGCATGACGGCGTGGCCGAGCGCCTGGAGCAGTCGGGTGTCCTTGCCCGACCAGTCACCCGCGGCCCGCGCCACCGCGCGCAGGTCGCCGGCGAGCGTTCCGGTGTCGATGCCGACGAAGCGCGCCTGCCGGGTGGAGCGCAGCGCCGCCGCCACGAAGTGGGGCTTCGTCCCCCACTGCCGGTAGAGCGTGGACTTGCTGCACCGGGTGCTCACGGCGACGCCCTCCATGGTGACGGAGTCGTAGCCGCATTCACGGATCTGTTCCAGGACGGCGTCGAAGAACTCCTGCTCACGTTCACGGGTGAGCTTGGAGCGGCGCGAGGCGACGACCGTCTCCGGTCCGTCCGCGGCCTGCGACGTCATCGGCATTTCCCCTCACTGCTGTCCGACAGGCCCGACGGGGCCCTTCTCCAGTGTGTCGCATGCAATCGATACGCCAGTGTACCGGTACTCGAACGTATCGGTACACTACCGTATCGGTACGGCACCGTGTCGTTGCCATATACACATACGCGTGCGCAGAGCAGACGAGCGCCGAGCTCGCCGCAGCGCGCACGCACCACCGTCAGCAAGGGGGCCGGGGGGATGAACCGAACCGAGCCTGAAGAAGCGGAGTCCGACGCGACAGCGCGGCCGCCGCTCGTCCGTGAGTTCCTGCTCGTCGCAGGACTCTTCCTCGTCTACAAGCTCGGCAGGCAGCTGGCGAGCGGCCACACCGGCGAGGCCTTCCGCGACGCCCGGCACGTGTGGGACCTGGAGCGGGCGGTCCACCTGCCCGGCGAGGGTCTCGTCCAGGCCCCGCTGCTGCACCGGGAAACCCTGGCGCACCTCGCGAACACCTACTACGCGACCGTCCACTTCCCCGCCACCGTGGCCTTCCTGATCTGGCTCTATCTGCGCCGCCCAGCCCACTACGTCTGGGCCCGCCGGGTCCTGGCCGCGCTCACCGCGGCCGCCCTGGTCCTGCATCTCACGTTCCCGCTGGCCCCGCCACGGATGCTCGCGGCGACGGGACTGGTCGACACCGCGCAGGTGTACGGGCCGTCCGTGTACGGCCCCCCGTCGAGCGACCACCTCTCGAACCAGTACGCGGCGATGCCCTCGCTGCACTTCGGCTGGGCGCTGATGGTGGCGATCGGCCTGATCGCCGCGACCCGCTCACGATGGCGCCTGCTCTGGCTGCTGCATCCGCTGCTGACCCTGCTGGTGATCGTCGGCACGGCGAACCACTACTGGCTGGACGCGATCACGGCCGGCGCCCTGCTCTGCCTGGCGCTCGCGCTGATCCACCCGCCGCACCGGACGGCCACGACCGCGGGACACGTCGACGAGGACCGCGTACCGGCGCAGGACCGTGTCCCCGCGGCGGCGCTCGCGTCGGTGGGGGCCGTCCGATGACCGCCACCCTGCTCTCCGTCGTCCTGTCGCTGTTCTCCGCCGTCGCCTACGCGGCCGCGGCCGTCGGCCAGGAACGCCTCGCCTCCCGCACCTCCGACACCGGCTCCGACTCCGGCACCGGCACGCTGCGCCTGCTGGCCAGCGGCGCCTGGTGGAGTTCGGTCGGGCTCAACGCCGGCGCCGCCCTGCTGCACGTGGTGGCGCTCAAGTACGGCCCGCTCACCGTGGTGCAGCCGCTCGGCGCGCTCACCCTGGTCGCGGCGGTGCCGCTGGGCGCCCGGCTCGCGGGCCGCCGGGTCAGCGCGAACGAGTGGCGCGGCACCGCGTACACCCTCGCCGGGCTGGCCGCGATCCTCGTCATGGCCTCGGGTTCCGCGCCCGACGAGGTCCTGAGCCTGCCCGAGGCGCTGGCGGTCGCCGCGGCGACGGCGGCCCTCATCGGGCTGCTGTCCCGTCCGGGCGCGCGGCCGGGCCTGCGGCACGCGACCGCGTCCGGCTTCGCCTCCGGGGTCGCCTCGGCGCTCACCCAGACGGTGACGGTGGCCGCCACCGACCGCTCGGGTCGGGTGCTGAGCCTGCAGGTGATCGGGGTGGCGCTGCTCGTCGCGGCCTTCGCCGCCGGCGGGCTGCTGCTGGCGCAGACCGCCTACCGGGGAGGTCTGGGCGCGCCGCTGGCGGTGGTGACGCTGGCCAACCCGATGGCCGCCGCGACGATCGGCCTCGCCCTGCTGGGCGAACGCCTTCGGGGCGGGGCGCCGGGGGTGCTGCTCGCGCTGGCCGGCGCGGGCCTGGCGGCGTGGGGCGTCGTCCTGCTGTCGCGTACGGCACCGGAGCGGCCCGCACCGGTCGACGCACCCGGCCCCCCGCTCCCCGCACACGACTCGGTCGGGACAGTCGGCACGGCCGGAGCGGTCGGGACGGTCGACGAGGAGCACCCCGTGGCCGCGGTGCTGGCACTGGGGCCGAGGACCGCGTCGGCCGAACCGGCGCTGCTGCCCCGCCCGTCGGGTCCGGGACAGCTGACCCCGCTGTGAGCACGTGACCACGCGTCGGGGAGCCCGGGACCGGGGCGAGACATGCAAAATCCCGCGCGCCGCACCACTGCGGCACGCGGGATTTCGTATGTCCGTGGGCAGGTCCCCCCGCCGTCGGCGTCAGCCGAGGCCCCTGGAGTCCTGCTTCAGGGCCGTGTCGACCGTCAGGGCCGTCGCGATCACGAGGCTCAGCAGCGGCTCGGGCAACTGGTAGTGGATCTGGAGGACGTAGTTGTCCGCGGTCGTGAAGAGGGTCTTGGCCAGGCCCTCCCAGGTCTTGGTGATCCGGGCGACCTCGTTCTCCGCGTGGTCGACGATCGCGAAGTTCCAGGCGCGCCAGTTCTCCGCCTTGATGGCACCGATCTTCTGACCGTTGACGTTGATGGCGAAGTTGATCTTGCCGATCATGTTCTGCTGGACGATCTCGCCGACCGGCTGACCGTCCGCACGCTCCACGATCACCCGGGACTTGAATATCTTGGCCGGACGGGTGAGCCGCAGGACGGGCTGGCCGTGGGCGTCCCGGATCTCCAGCCGGTGGGTGAGGTACTGGTCCAGGCTGGAGACGAAGCGCAGGATCTTCCGCAGCACGCCCTGGCCGACCTCGACGACCGAGCCGAGCGCGTTGCCGTTCTGATCCATGACCTTGTACTCGTTGGTCAGCTCGATCAGCTTGGCCTTCTGGTTCACCACCAGGACCGGCTCGGAGAACAGCGTGCCGCCGCCGGGACCGCTCGGGGCGACCCCGGCTTCCTGCTGCACCTGCTGCTGCACGCGCGGGTCGGCCTGCGGCGGAATGTGCGCCGCGGGGGTCTGACCGCCCTGCTTCTGGTCGGGGGCGGTCTGCTGGGTCCACTGCGCGCCGTCCCAGTAACGGAGCGTCTGGGACGCCCCGTGCGGATCCGGGTACCAGCCTGCAGGTGTGTTCGAATGCGTGGTCACCGGGGCACACTACCCTGCGCGTACGGGGACCTGACCAGTCCCCGGAACGGGATGTCCACGACGACTGCGCGCCGGGTCATCCGGTGGCGAGGGCAGGGTCGCTGACACCGGGTCGACCATTCTCCACATGTCCGGCGAAACGCCTCGAATAGGCCGCGTCGGTGGCGGACGTGACCGTGAGGTCGTACCAACGCCGGCTCGCGGTCAGGTCGACGGTGTGCCGGACCGTGGCGCCGGGACGCACCTTGAGGGTGCGCGCACGGCCGCCGTAACCGTTGGCCAGCGTCAACTCCACCGTGGCCGAGCCCTTGTTGGTGACGGTCAGTTCGACGGCGTCGCCGTGGTGGCGGGCGGTGACCTCGGGGTCCGCCGCGGCGGTGCCCGACCCCTTGAAGGCGCGCAGGAAGCCGTTCGGGCCGTGCACCGTCAGATCGTACGAGCCCGCGGAGTACGCGGTGTTCCAGGTGTCGGAGACGGACTTGCCGGCTTCGGTGGTGTAGGTCCAGGGACCGTCCGTCTGGTTCCCCGAGGTGACGAGGAAGGCCGCGCCGGCCTGGGCGCCGGAGGCGAAGGTGAGCGTGAACGTCCCGGCGTCCGCGCCGGTCGAACCGTCCACCGACGGGGCGTACTTGAGCGGCCGGGTCGGCCGCGAGCCGCATTCCTGCCGGGGTGGCACGGGACCGGCGGGCGGGGTGGGCACGTAGTCGGGGTGGCGGTTGCCGTCCGGCGGCCGGTAGCCGTCGGTGTCCGGCAGGACGACCGGCCGGGTGTCGGCGCGGGAGAAGTCGAACGCCGAGGTGAGGTCGCCGCAGACGGCACGCCGCCAGGGCGAGATGTTCGGCTCGTACACCCCGAAGCGACGCTCCACGAACCGGATGATCGAGGTGTGGTCGAACGTCTCGGAGCAGGCGTAACCACCCTTGCTCCAGGGCGAGACGACGAGCATCGGCACCCGCTGGCCCAGGCCGTAGGGACCGGCGACATGGCCGCTGTCGCCCTTGAAGACGTCCGGGCCGGGGTCGGCGGTGGACTTGCCCTGAGCGGCCGAGGCCGGCGGGAAGGGCGGTACCAGGTGGTCGAAGAAACCGTCGTTCTCGTCGTAGGTGATGAACAGGGCCGTCCGCGCCCAGACGGCCGGGTCGGCGGTCAGCGCGTCCAGGACCTGGGCGACGTACCAGGCGCCGTAGTTGGCGGGCCAGTTGGGGTGCTCGGTGAACGCCTCCGGGGCGACGATCCAGGAGACCTGCGGCAGTTTCCCGCCCGTGACGTCGGCCCTGAGCCGGTCGAAGAAGCCCTCGCCCTTGCGGGCGTCGGTGCCGGTGCGGGCCTTGTCGTAGAGCGGGTCGCCCGGCTTGGCGTTGCGGTACTGGTCGAAGTAGAGAAGGGAGTTGTCGCCGTAGTTGCCGCGGTAGGCGTCGGAGATCCAGCCCCAGCCGCCGGCCGCGTCGAGGCCGTCGCCGACGTCCTGGTAGATCTTCCAGGAGACGCCCGCCCGCTCCAGGCGTTCGGGATAGGTCGTCCAGCTGTAGCCGGCTTCGTCGTTGCCGAGGACCGGGCCGCCGCCGCGGCCGTCGTTGCCGGTGTAACCGGTCCACATGTAGTAGCGGTTGGGGTCGGTGGAGCCGATGAAGGAGCAGTGGTAGGCGTCGCAGATGGTGAAGGCGTCGGCGAGCGCGTAGTGGAACGGGATGTCGTCGCGGGTCAGATACGCCATCGTCGTCGCCGACTTGGCCGGCACCCACTTGTCGTATCTGCCTCCGGCGAAGGCCGCGTGTCCGTCGTTCCAGCCGTGCGGCAGGTCCCGGAGGAACGCCATGCCCAGGTCGTCGGCGTCGGGGTGGAAGGGCAGGACGTCCTTGGCGCCGTCGGACTGTCGCCACACCGTCCGGCCGGGCGTGGGTGAAGCCGGGCGCGGGTCGCCGAAGCCGCGCACACCGCGCAGGGAGCCGAAGTAGTGGTCGAAGGATCGGTTCTCCTGCATCAGCACGACGATGTGCTCGACGTCCTCGACGGATCCCGTGCGACGGTGGGCCGGGAGCGCGGAGGCACGCTCGATGCTGCCCGACAGGGCGGTGAACGCCGTTGTGGCGCCTGCGAGTTGGAGGAATCGGCGCCGGTTGACCTCGGACATGGTTGAGGTACCCCTCTCGTCGTGACGCACACGGCTGGCGGGAACGTGACGGGACGTGCGGGCAAGGAGTTTTCCAAGGGCGCCGAACGACAGGGAAGGGTGCGATGGCGGGGATGTGAAAGTCACCGGTACGTGCGGGTGTGCCGCGGCCCGCGACCCCGGGTCGGGACAATCACCCTGCCCTGATATCAGTTGATTGCATACCTGACCCGGACGGAGCGATGAGAAACAGCACGGTACTGACCTGCGCGACACTTCTGGCCACCCTGGCGGCGGGGGCGCTGACCGGATGTTCCGGGACGCCTTCCGGCAAGCCTTCCGCCGGGTCTTCCGGCAACCCTGCCGCGGGGTCCTCCGCCGGTTCCTCCACCGGCGCGCGCTGGCAGCCGCGCCCGGGGATGGCCTGGCAGTGGCAGCTCGACGGGAAGGTCGACCCGACAGCCGCCGACGTGCCCGTCTACGACATCGACGGCTTCGAGAACTCCGCCGCGGACGTGGCCCGATTGCACCGCGACGGCCGCAAGGTCATCTGTTACGTCAACGTCGGCGCCTGGGAGGACTTCCGTCCCGACCGGAGCGACTTCCCGCGTGCCCTGCTCGGCGCGTCCAACGGCTGGGAGGGCGAACGCTGGCTGGACATCCGGCAGCTCTCCACACTGCGCCCGATCATGGAACACCGCTTCGACATGTGCCGCGACAAAGGATTCGACGCGGTGGAACCGGACCTGGTGGAGGGCTACGACAACGACACCGGATTCCCGCTCACCGCGCGCGACCAGCTCGCCTACAACCGGATGATCGCGGAAATCGCGCACGACCGCGACCTGCCGGTGGGCCTCAAGAACGATCTCCCGCAGATTCCCCGGCTCCTGAACGACTTCGACTTCGCAGTCAACGAGGAATGCGCCCAGTACGGCGAGTGCGCCGAGCTCACTCCGTTCATCAAGGCCGGCAAGGCGGTCTTCCACGTGGAGTACAAGGGATCGACCAGCGGTTTCTGCCCGGAGTCCCGCAGGCTGAAGCTGTCGTCGATGCTGAAGAAGCGGGAACTGGGGACGTGGCGCCGGGCCTGCTGACCCGGAACCGAGCCCCTCGTTCCCGTTCGTGTTCCCTTTCCGCCCCTTATTGCCGTAATGAAACACCCCTCCCCTTACTTGCACGCCGCAGTTCTTGGATTCCGACGGACCTCGCCAGCGGCAGTCCCAACTCACGTCCAGAAACAACGGACCAAGAATGGAAACCACCTCATCCAGTTCCTCATCGGTACGGTCGGGGTCCAGGTCGCTGCAGGGATCGCCGAAGGGCGAGGTCGAGTCCAGAGTGAGAGTCATCCCTCCGGGGAGCGGCCACAGGTCGGTCAGGGGGCGGAGCCTCACGTAGCCGGCGAACCAGGAGTCCGGTCTCGGCCGTGGTGACCGGCTCTGTTCGGGGCGTGGCCTTGGAGACCCGGTCGGCCGGCTCGCACGAGATCTCCCGCGCTCGCGTCAGCGCGCTCGGGGCGTCGGGAAAGGGTCCTGCGACCGGACTTCCGCCTCACGGAAGGCGCGTTGCGCGGCGACCACGGCCGTCGGGACCCTGGCTCCCACCACACCGAGCGGGGCGACGAGGCCCCGCGCCCAGGGACGGGGACACGATGCCTCATACGACCGCCTTCGCCAGGAACCAGTGGTACGTCGCCGCCTACAGTCACGAGGTGGGGCGCGCGGAGCTGCTCGGACGGACGGTTCTCGGGGAGCCGCTGGTCCTGTACCGGACGGAGGCGGACGGGACGCCGGTGGCGTTGCACGACCGCTGTGTGCACCGGCGCTTCCCGCTGTCGGAGAGCCGACTGGACGGCGACCGGATCGTCTGCGGCTACCACGGGTTCACGTACGACACCACGGGCACCTGCGTATACGTGCCGGGCCAGCGGCGCATCCCGCGCACCGCCCGCGTGGCCTCGTACCCGGTGGCCGAGCGGGACTCGCTGGTGTGGGTGTGGATCGGCGACCCGGAGTCGGCCGACCCCGAGACGATCCCGCGTGCCCGGCATCTCGACTCCCCCGGCTGGACCACGGTCCGTGGCATGGAGCCGATCGACGCCGACTACGGGCTGCTGGTCGACAACCTCCTCGACCTCTCCCACGAGACGTATCTGCACGGCGGCTACATCGGCACCCCCGAGGTCGCCGAGACACCGATCAGCACCGAGGTGGACGAGGGCGCGGGGGTGGTGCGAGTGAGCCGGCGCATGGACGACGCCGAGTGCCCGCCGTTCTACGCCCGTTCGACCGGGATCGAGGGCCGGATCACCCGCTGGCAGGACATCGAGTACCACGCGCCGTGTCTGTATCTGCTGCACAGCCGGATCGCCCCGGCCGGGGTGCTGCCCGAGGCGGGCGGCAGCGACCCGAACGGCTTCCACACCGAGATCACGTACGCGATCACGCCGTCGGCCGAGGGCAGGGTGTACGACTTCTGGGCGGTCTCGCGGGACTGGGCGACGGACGACGAGGAGGTCACCGAGTTCCTGCGGAGCAACAACCACACCGTCGTCATGCAGGACGTCGACGCGCTCAACCTGCTCCAGCGCGCGCTCGGCGCCGAGCGCGCCGGTTACCAGGAGCTGAGCATCAACATCGACACCGGCGGTCTGGCCGCCCGCCGTATCCTCGCCCGGCTGGTCGAGGAGGGCGGCAAGCCGGTGGAGCGGGCCCGGTGAGCGGCCTCCCGCCGCGCGAGCCGCGCGAGATCTACCGCGTCGACTGGCTGCCGGGGACCGACGTGCTGCACGGCACCTGCCACTGCGGGGCCGAGCACCACGCGCAGGACCCGGCCGAGATGTGGGAGTGGATGCTCGGCCACCCCGAAGGACACCAGCCCCGAGGGGACCGCACGTGACCGACCATGAGGTCGAACTCGTCGTAGAACAGCGCGAGTTCGTGGCCGAGGGCGTACTCGCCCTGACCCTGCGCCCCCCTCGGGGCGGACTGCTCCCCGGCTGGGAGCCCGGCGCCCACATCGACCTCCTGCTCGGCCCGGACCTGGAACGGCAGTACTCGCTGTGCGGCGATCCGGCGGACCGTACCGCGTGGCGGATCGCGGTGCTGCGGGAGCCGGCCGGGCGGGGCGGATCCGCCCATGTGCATGAGCGGTTGAGACAGGGCGACCCGGTGCGGGTGCGCGGCCCGCGCAACCACTTCGCGCTGCGGCCCGCGCCCCGGTACCTCTTCGTCGCGGGCGGCATCGGGATCACCCCGATCCTGCCGATGGTGGCGGCGGCCCGGGCCCGGGGCGCGCGGTGGTCGCTGCTGTACGGCGGTCGCAGCCGCGGATCCATGGCGTTCGCCGGGGAGTTGGCCGGGTACGGGGAGCGGGTCACCGTCGTGCCCGAGGACGAGTGCGGTCCGCTCGACCTCGGAGCGGCGCTCGACGCGCTGCCCGACGGCACCCTGGTCTACTGCTGCGGACCTGGTGCGCTGCTCGACGCCGTCGAGGCGCGGTGTCCGGCCGGTGTCCTGCACGTCGAGCGGTTCCGGCCGAGGCAACCGCCGGCGGGCCAGGAGGACGCGTCCGGGGGCGAGTTCGAGGTCGAGCTGGCGCTGAGCGGTCGTACGCTGACCGTCGCCCCGGGCGTCTCCGTGTTGGAGGCCGTGCGCGCCGCCGGTGTGGAGGTGCTGTACTCCTGCACCGAGGGGACCTGCGGCACCTGTGAGACGGACGTGCGCGAAGGCACCCCGGAGCACCGGGACTCCGTGCTGACCGACCAGGAGCGGGCGGAAGGCGCGACCATGATGATCTGCGTCTCCCGCTGCCGGGGGAAACGGCTGGTCCTGGAGCTGTGATCCTCACCCGGCGGGTTCAGCGGGTGACGATGCCAACGAAGAGATTGATGGCACTGGCGAGAATGCTGGTGCCGAAGACGTACGACAGGAGGCAGTGCCGCAGCACCATGGCGCGGATCCGGGTGCTCGACACGCCGGTGTCCGAGACCTGGTACGTCATGCCCAGGTTGTAGCTGAAGTAGATGAAGTCCCGGTACGCCGGTGGCTCCGTGGAGTTGAAGTCGATCCCGCCCGTGGACTGCGGGTAGTAGAGGTACGCGTACCGGGTGGCGTACATCAGGTGCAGGGCCGACCAGGCGGCGAACACGCCGAGGAGTGCCGTCGCCGCGTGCGCGGGGTCGGAGTTGCCGAGCAGCAGCACGACGATGCCGACCAGTCCGCACACCGCGGCCCCGATCACCGCCAGTTCCTCGGCCACGGGTCGCAGATCCTCACGCCGGGCGTGCCGGTGCGTGGCGGTGGCGTCCATCGGCCACAGCACGATCCAGCCCGTCACCACGAAGAAGGCCTCGGTCGCGGCGATGCCGGCCAGCACGCCCAGCGGTACGTCGGTCGGCACGGCGACGGCGGCACCCACCACGGCCCCGACGAGCCCGGCACAGGCCAGCCGTGGGATGGCGGAGAGCGGCAGCCAGATGCGCATGAATCTGGACATTAACTGACACTCTCGGTTCCGGCGGCCACGGCGACCACAGTGGCCCCACCGTCCAGTCCGTCCCGGCCGGCCGCCGGGCTGATCCGCCGGACAGGGTCTAGCCCGCATGGGCCATCGGGCGCGCGCTCGACGGTCCTGGGCGGCAGGGTGTTGGTGCGGGCCCAGACGCGCCCACCAGGGACGACCAGCACCTGAAGGCCGGGAGGATCCATGCGGGAGAAGCCGCTGAGCAAGATCGGCGAAGAGCTGTTGCGCCTGCGCCACGGTTTGTCGCGCACCTCGGAGCACCGGTCGCCGACCCCCGGTTTCGGGATCGACGGCGAGCTGGCCGCCGGCTTCGTCGACGACGCCCTCTCGCCGCAGCAGCAGGTGCAACTGGCCCAGCAGGTGGCGGGGATGCTGCCCTTCCACTGGTCGCAGACCAACACCTACGCGTCGGTCATGTCGCAGATCCTGGAGCACGTCGGCAGTCAGCAGAAGCTGATGCGCTGGCTGGACGGCTTCCCCGGCCTCCCCCGGCTGACGGCCCGGTTGTACGTCGTGATGGGTCTGCTCGACGAGTTCAGCGGGAATTCCGCCGTGGTCACGGCGCTGCGCGAGTTCCGCGAGCAGACGCCGGTCCCGCCGGGCCTCCAGGGCTGTCTGCTGCCGGAGACCGACGACGAGACGCTCGCCGGCCTCGCCTTCCGGATCGAGGAGCATCTCGCCGACCATGAGATGGACAAGGCCGTCGAGATCGCCCTGGCCACGACTGACTTCCTGAGACGCGTCGCGCCGCGGGCCGCGGAGCTCGACCCCTCGGTCGGCGGCATGGGCGAGCTGATGACACACAGTCACCACGACCTCCAGGACGCGGCCGCCGACGCCGGCGCCTGAAGCAGCCGCGGATCAGGCAGCCTTGGTGATGGTGACCTTGACGTGCTTCATCAGCGGCTGGTCGCTCTGGGCGCTGTAGTCGCCGATCGCGCACAGCACGTTCATCTCCGGCATGTATCCGGCCGCGCAGCCGCGCGGGATGTCGTACGGAACGGCGAGGTAGCCGTCGAGGTGCCGATGACTGCCGTCCTTGGCGGTGCTGGTGATGTCGACCGGGTCGAACTCGCGGACACCGCGCTCGCGCATGTCGTCCTCGTTCATGAAGACGAGCGTGCGCAGTCCCTTGACGCCCCGGTAGCGGTCGTCGTCGGAGTAGATGGTCGTGTTCCACTGGTCGTGGGAACGCATGGTCCCCAGCGCCAGGGTGCCCGGGGCCGGCACGACGTCGGGCAGCGGGGCGTCGGAGAACTCGGCGCGCCCCGAGGGGGTGAGGAAGACCAGTTCACGGGCGGGCTGCCTGATGCGGAAGCCGAGGGGCAGGCGCACCCTGCGGTTGCAGTCCTCGAAGCCGTCGAGGGTCCGGGCCATCGTGTCGCGGATGCGGTCGTAGTCCTCGACGTACCACTCCCACGGGGTGTCGCTCCCGGGGAGGGCGGCGCGGGCCAGGCCGGCGATGACGGCGGGCTCGGACAGCAGGTGCGGCGAGGCGGGACGCTTCATGCCGAGGGAAAGATGGACCATGCTCATCGAGTCCTCGACGGAGGTGCTCTGGAGGCCGCCGCGCTGCTGGTCCTTCTCGGTGCGGCCCAGACAGGGCAGGATGAGCGCCCGCCGGCCGTGGACGAGGTGGCTGCGGTTGAGCTTGGTGCTCACCTGCACGGTGAGTTCGCACCGGCGCAGGGCTTCGTAGGTGTACGGGGTGTCGGGCGCGGCGAGGGCGAAGTTGCCGCCCATGCCGACGAACACCTTGACGTCGCCGCGGTGCATGGCGTGGAAGGTGGCTTCGTTGCCGAGGCGGCCCGAGGTGTAGAACGACGCCTGGTTCGGGTCGTCCAGTTCCCGCAGGATCCGGCCGGCCAGCTCGAACGCGTCGGGCCAGGCGATCGGGACGTAGTGGTCGGACTCGGGGTCGTACGCCATCGGTTCGGTCAGCCGGCCCTGGTCCTCCAGGGCGAAGTCGCTCCAGCCGGAGAGTTCCGTGACCGTGTGGTCGGCGAAGAACTCGCGGCCCACCCGTTTGCGGGTCATCTCCCAGGTGACGTGCTTGATGCCGTTCTCGCAGATGTCCAGGTGCAGACCCTTGGTGTCGTCCGGCCACGCACACCCCGGGCAGTCGAAACCGGTGTTCTCGTGGTTCATCCGCATGATCGCCCGCGGCCCGTCGACGAGTGCGCGCTCACGCGTCAGCACACGGGTCACGCTCTTGGCGGCGCCCCAGCCGGCGGCCGGGTGGCGGTACGGATGGAAGCTCGGTTCTTCCGTGGGGACGGGGCCGACTCGGGGTTGCGGTCGCCCCTGGTCCTCGTGGGAGGCGTTCAAGGCACTCATCCCCTTCGACCGCCGAAGCCCGGCCCGGTGGTCGTCGCTCCTCCTCAGGCTATTCCGGTGGATCACCCGGCGCCACGGGACGGGCCCGCGGCGGGACCGACGCCTCGCGTCGGCGGTGCGGCCGGGCCCTGTGACGCCGTACCTCCTCCGTTAGGATGCGCAGAAATAAGGCTATTCACCCCATTTTCGCCCGCCCGCCCCGAGGAGCAGGAATGACCAGCGAACCCGCGCCGATCAGCGACGCCGGCCGGCGCGCCCTCGAACAGGAGCTCGCCGACGTCCGCGCGGAACGCGAGACGGTCGCGGCGACCCTGCGGGACCCCGACACGGTCGGTGACCGCGCCGACGAGGCCGACGAGTTGCAGCGGGCCAACCAACTCGACCGGCTCGACGCCCGCATCTCGGAGATCACCACGCGACTCGGCCAGGCGGCCGAGGCGGGCCGGCCCTCCACCGACCGGGTCGGGGTGGGCAGCACGGTCACCGTGCGCTTCGCCGACGGCTCGACGGAGACCTTCCAGATCGGCGAGCGGGCCGAGGCCTCGGACCAGACCCTGGTCACAGCCGACAGTCCGCTCGGGCGGGCACTCCTCGGCCGTCGCGCGGGCGACCCGGTGCACTACGACACGCCCGAGCGCAGGGTGTCGGCGGTGGTGGTGTCCCTCGGGACGCCTCCCGAGGGACGGGGATGATCTGCGGACCGCCGCGGGCCTGTCGGAGCTCTCACTCCTGGTAGCCGGTCGGCGGGAAGGGGGCACGTGTCTTGCGGGTGACCGTGCCCGTCGGGAGCTCACCCGTGCTCGCCCGGCGGTCGACCTCGGCCTGCACCTCCAGGTACGCGGCCTGCGGGGTCAGCGGGGTCGCGGTGGGCAGGGCCATCTCCCGGCGGTCGCGGTCCGCGCGCAGTTCGAGGGCGTCGAGGTCGGGCCGCAGGGGCATACCCCTGCTCCGGCTGTAGTCGGTGGCGCCTTCGACCGCCTGGTTGGACTTGTGGTGGTGTCCCATGTGTCCGTCCTCCTTCGGTGCGCACCCGAACGATCACCCGTGGGCAGGGACGACCCTGGGCACGGGCCGAACGCATGGTCGGCTCCTCGCGGAGCACCGCTTCCGCGAGGCGGGAACAGCGCTTCCGTTCCCTTGTCGCGCACCATGGAACGAGGGTAGTCGCGCAACCGCGGCGGCACGCGGCGGACGCCTCACGGGCCACGCGGCGGACACCTCACGGGGGAAGCCGCCCCTGGCGGAGCGTGACCCGTCCACGGCATCGGGTCACGGCCGCGCCGCGGCTCCCGGCCGTGCGCACGGGACCGTGGCGGGCCGGGTCCGCGCCGGCGTTCAGGCCGGGCGGGCGGGCAGGTCGTCGAGGAACGTGGCGGTCGGCACGTGGAACAGGGATCCGGTGACCGCGGTCGAGAAGTCCAGGATGCGGTCGTGCGTGGCCCGGCCGTCGCCGAGGAACATGTTCCGCAGCATCTGCTCGATCACGTCCGGTGTCCGCGCGTAGCCGATGAAGTAGGTGCCGAACTCACCCCTGCCGACCGTGCCGAACGGCATGTTCTCGCGAATGATCTTGCGCTCGGTGCCGTCCTCGTCGGTGACGGTGGTCAGGGCCACGTGGGAGTCGGCGGGTTTGACGTCGTCGGGGAGTTCGACGTTGGCCGACTTCGTGCGCCCGATGGCCCGCTCCTGCTCCTGTGCGGGCAGGGCGTTCCAGGCGGTCAGGTCGTGCAGGTACTTCTGCACGACCACATAGCCGCCCCCGGCGAAGCGGGGGTCCTCGTCGCCGATGAGGACCGCTTCGTCCGCGCGGCGCCCTTCGGGGTTCTCGCTGCCGTCCACGAAGCCGAGCAGGTCCCGCTCGTCGAAGTACCTGAAGGCCTGGACCTCGTCGACCACCGTGACCGCGTCCCGCAGCCGGTCCCCGATCAGCCGGGTCAGTTCGAAGCACAGGTCCATGCGGCGGGCGCGCAGATGGAAGAGGAGGTCGCCGGGGGTGGCCGGGGCGTGGTGGCGTTCGCCGGTCAACTCCACGAACGGGTGCAGGTCTTGTGGCCGGGGTCCGGCGAAGAGCCGGTCCCAGGCCGCCGATCCGATGCCGACCACGCAGTCGAGTTCGTCGTCGGGTGCGCGGAAGGAGACCGAGCGGCGCAGGCCGGACACGTCCTCCAGCAGTCCGCGGACCTGGTCCTCGCGCCCCGGCGTGACGGTGGCCACGAGCACGACGGCGGACCTGGCGGGCGGGGCGATCACACGCTGCGGCTCGACCACGGGCGGCCTCCTCATCGGATCCGGAACGGTCTGTCGCAGACGCGACGGTCCGTCGCTCCTCCCATCCTGCTGCGTCCCGGCCGAGGCGGCGCGAGGACCGCCGCCGACCGCACCACCGGCCGTACGGTCGGCAGTACGTGCGGGGCCCGGCCGTACGGCAGGCAGTCCGGTGCGGGGCCCGGCCGTGGGGCCGACGCGTACGGGCCCACGGGCGCCCGCGGCCCGCACGCACCCAGGGCCCGCGGGCGCCCGTACGCGCCGGGCGGACGCGGGCCCACCGGCCGGACGCCCGGCTCACCCGGCCGGCGTCCGCGGTGGCCCGGACGGTTGCGGCCCGCGGGCCTCGCGGGGGCCGTCGGCTGCGGCCGGTGCCGTATCGGTGATCCGCAGGTCCGCCTCGATCCGCGCCACGGTCGCCAGCAGCGGCGGCAGCAGGTCGCGGCGGACGGCGGCGACGGTGGTGCGGCCGGCGTGCACGGCGATGTTCACACCCGCGACGACCGTGCCGTCCCGGCCCCGCACCGGGACGGCCACGGACCGCAGCCCCTCCTCCAGCTCCTGGTCCACGAGGGCGTGGCCCTGCCGCCGTACCCGCCGCAGTTCGGCGCGCAGGGCGTCGGGGTCGACGATCGTGCGCGCGGTCAGCGGGCGCGGGCACGCCCGGTCGAGCCGGGCGTCGAGTTCCCCGTCCGGGGCATGGGCGAGGATCGCCCGGCCCACGGAGGTCACCAGCGCCGGGAACCGGGTGCCCACGGTGATCGACTCCGCCATGATGCGGCGGGTCGGGACCCGGGCGACGTACACGATGTCGTCGCCGTCGAGGAGGCACAGCGACGACGACTCCCCTACGTCCGCGACGAGTTGCTCCAGGTGCGGCCGGGCGACCTGCGGCAGGGTCAGGCCCGCCAGGTAGGCGTAACCGAGTTCCAGCACCCGGGGGGTGAGCCGGAAGAGGCGGCCGTCGCTGTGGACGTAGCCGAGGTCCACAAGGGTGAGCAACAGGCGCCGGACGGCCGCGCGGGGCAGTCCGCAGGCGCGGGCCACCTCGCTGAGGGTGCGCTCGGGCCGCTCGGCGTCGAAGGAGCGGATGACGGCCAGGCCCCGCTCGAAGGACCGTACGAAATGCGATGCACGGGCTGCCGTGGGCATCGTCGCCTCCCGGTGGTCGCACGGACGCGGTTCCTCACACGCTGAGGGCGCGATTCCATAACTGTCAACAATTTTGTCAGCCAAGGGCATTGACCCGGCCGGACGGCCGCACCTACGTTCCCGCTTGAGCCATCGAGCACTACTGTGCGGTCTGCGCACAGCCTGTCGGAACACCGTTGTCTGCACAGGAGGAGCCATGCGTCGTCTGCTCGCCGGTCTCGCGGCCGGCACCTTCTTGCTCGCCACCGCGGCCTGCGGCTCGTCCGGGGACTCCGGTACGTCGGACAAGTCCTCCGCGTCGGGCGGCACCACCACGGTCAAGCTGGGCCTCATCCCCATCGTCGACGTGGCGCCCGTCTACCTCGGCGTGAAGAAGGGCTTCTACGCCGGACACGGCCTGAAACTGTCCCTGACGACCGCGCAGGGCGGTGCGGCGATCGTGCCGGGCGTGGTCAGCGGCCAGTTCCAGTTCGGGTTCTCCAACATGACCTCGCTGATGATCGCCCAGTCCAACAGCGTCCCGGTGAAGGCCATCGCCAACGGCATCGCCTCGACGGGCGTGCAGGGCAAGGACTTCGGGGCCATCACCGTGAAGAAGGACAGTCCCCTGAAGTCCGCGAAGGACCTGGAGGGCAAGAAGGTCGCCATCAACACCCTGAAGAACATCAACGAGACCGCAGTGCGCGAGTCGGTGCGCAAGGCGGGCGGCGACCCGGACAAGGTGAAGTTCGTCGAGCTCGCCTTCGACCAGATGCCCGCCGCCCTCGACAGCGGCCAGATCGACGCCGCGATGGTCGTCGAACCGGCGCTCGCCACCGTCAAGAGCCAGGGCGGCGTGGAGATCGCCTCGCCCTTCATCGACGTCGCCCCGAACCTCACCGTCGCCATGTACTTCACCTCGACGCAGTACGCGCAGCAGAACCCGGAGGTGGTCAAGAAGTTCCAGGAGGCCACCGCCCAGTCCCTGGCCTACGCCGACTCCCACCCGGACGAGGTCCGGGACATCGTGACCACCTACACCAAGATCCCGGCCTCGGTGCTGGCCCAGGTCACCCTGCCGAAGTGGCCGGCCGCCGCCGACCGCGCCTCCATCGAGGCGCTGGAGAAGCTGGGTCAGCAGGACGGCCTGTTCAAGACGGCCCCCGACCTGGACAAGCTGCTGCCGTGAAAGGGCTGAACGCACTCCTCGGTGCGGCCGGCCTCGCCGCCTTCCTCGCCCTCGGGGAGGCGGTACCGCGGCTCGGCCTGGTCAAGGCCGCCTATTTCCCGCCCACCAGCCGCATCGCGGGCGCGTTCGCCGACGAACTCTCCGACGGGGCCTTCTGGAGCGCGCTCGGCGACACCCTCGCCGGCTGGGCGCTGGGCCTGGGGACGGCGGTGGGCGCGGGCATCGTGGTCGGAGTCGTCGTCTCGGTCGTCCCCCATCTGCGCGAGGCGACGGCGTCGACGATCGAGTTCCTGCGCCCGATCCCGTCCGTCGCGCTGATCCCGCTCGCCGTCCTGCTCTACGGCACCGAACTGCGCTCGGTGCTGCTGCTGGTCGTGTACGCCTCCTTCTGGCAGGTGCTGATCCAGGTCCTCTACGGGGTCCAGGACGTCGACCCGGTCGCGGAGGAGACGGCGCGGTCCTACGGCCTGGGCACCTGGGCACGGATCCGGCATGTGCTGTGGCCGACCGCGCTGCCGTACGTCATCACCGGCGTCCGGCTGGCCGCGGCGGTCGCGCTGATCCTCGCCATCACCGCCGAACTGGTCATCGGCGCACCGGGGTTGGGGTCGCGCATCGCGGTGGCGCAGACCTCGCAGGCGGTGCCCGAGATGTACGCGCTGATCGTGGTCACCGGACTGCTGGGGCTGCTGATCAACGTCGGCGCGCGGGCGGCGGAGCGCCGGGCGCTGGCCTGGCACCAGTCGGTGCGCGGGGAGGTGGCGGTGTGAGGTCCGTCCTGCTCAGGCTGGGGTTCGGGCTCGGGCTGCCGGCCGTGCTCGTCGCGCTGTGGTGGGCGGCGTCCGACGGCAGCACGAACGTCTACTGGCCGCCGCTGCGGACCATCCTGAAGACGTTCCCGGACGTGTGGACGGCCGACCGGCTGCGCTCGGACGTGCTGCCCAGCGTGGCCCGGCTGGCCGCCGGCTATGCGACGGCGGCCGTCGCCGGGATCGCGCTGGGCACGGTGATCGGCTCCTACCGGCGGGTGCGCGCGGTGTGCGAACCGGTCCTGGAGTTCCTGCGCGCGGTGCCGCCGCCCGTGCTCGTCCCGGTCATCATGCTGTTCGCGGGGATCGGCGACACCATGAAGATCGTGGTGATCGCGAGCGGCTGTGTGTGGCCGGTGCTGCTCAACACGGTGGAGGGCGTACGGGCGGTGGACCCGGTGATGGCGGAGACCGCCCGCTCCTACGGCATCGCCGGACCCGCCCGGCTGCGGCACCTGGTGCTGCGTTCGGCGAGTCCGCAGATCTTCGCGGGCCTGCGGCAGGCGCTGTCCATCGGCATCATCCTGATGGTCATCAGCGAGATGTTCGCGGCCAGCAACGGGCTCGGCTTCACCATCGTGCAGTTCCAACGGGGGTTCGCCATCCCCGACATGTGGACCGGGATCCTGGTGCTCGGTCTGCTCGGCTTCGTGCTGTCCGCGCTCTTCCAGGTGGTCGAGCGGCGGGTGCTCGCCTGGTACCACGGGCTGCGCGCCGCGACCCGGCGGTCCCCGTGAACTCCGTGAAAGGTCGGTCCATGCTCGACGTACGCGGCTTGCAGAAGGTCTACGAGGGTTCCGGGCGCCGGGTCGAGGCGGTGCGGGACCTGACCTTCACCGTGGAGGCCGGTGAACTCGTCTGTCTGGTCGGCCCGTCGGGGTGCGGCAAGACGACCCTGCTGAAGTGCATCGGCGGGCTGCTGACGCCGACCGCGGGCGAGGTACTGCTGGCGGGGAAGCGGGTGACCGGGCCGCCGCCCGGGATGGCGTTCGTCTTCCAGGAGTACGGGCGCAGCCTCTTCCCGTGGATGCGGGTCGCCCAGAACGTGGAACTCCCGCTGAAGCAGAAGAACTTGAGCAAGGAGCGGCGCAGGGAGCTGGTCGCCGACGCGCTGGGCTCGGTGGGTCTCGCGGACGCCGCCGGGGCCTACCCGTGGCAGCTTTCGGGAGGTATGCAGCAGCGGGTCGCGATCGCCCGCGCGCTGGCCTACGAGCCCGACGTGCTGCTGATGGACGAACCGTTCGCGGCCGTGGACGCCCAGACCCGAGCCGACCTGGAGGACCTGGTACGGGGGCTGTGGCGGGAGCGCGGGATCACCGTCCTGTTCGTCACCCACGACATCGACGAGGCGGTCTATCTCGGCGAGCGGGTGGTGGTGCTGTCCGCCTCCCCCACCGTCGTCCAGGAGCAGCTGAAGGTCGACCTGCCGCTCGAACGCGACCAGTTGACCACCCGGGTGGCCCCGCGCTTCGCCGAGCTGCGCACCCATGTCTATGCGCAGATCCAGGCGGCGAAGCGCGGGGGCCCTCAGGACGCGGTGGGGGTGGACATGGTCAAGACAGATACGCCTCCACCTCACTGAACTGGCCCGCCGGCCAGCCGGTGTTGGCGGTGACGCTCAGCCGCAGCCAGCGCAGGCTCGTACCGGCGGGCAGGGTGACGGTGGCCGTGTTGCCGGTCGCCGGGTCGAAGCGGTAGCCCTGTGAGCCGACGACGGTGGAGTACGCCGATCCGTCCGCGCTGCCCAGCACGGACAGGGTCTGGGTACGGGCGCCCCAGGCCGCGGAGGGCGGCAGCTTGAGCACCAGCCTGCGCACGGCCTGCGCCGAGCCGAGGTCGACGGTCCAGGACTGCGGGAAGGCGTAGTTGGTCGATTCCCAGTAGCTGTTCGCGTCGCCGTCGACCGCCTTGCCGGGGGTGTAGACGTCCTGCGATCCGGTGGCGGTGGCGGGGCGCCCCTTGGCGAGGTTGCGGGTGGGGTCCGGGTCGGGGTTGCCCTGGCCTGGCTGCGGCCAGGTCGAGCAGTCCGACCATGTGGTGCTCCAGCCGGAGTTGCCGCCGCCGTCGGTGAGGACGAAGCTGCCCGAGCCGTTGGGGTAGGGGCAGTTGTAGACACCGGCGGCGCCCACGCCGGTCGCGGTGACGTTGCGCAGGGCGGCCGCGCCCTGCGCCTCGGCCTGCACCACGACCGTCCCGGTGTTGCGTACGGTCGCCCCGGTCACGTTGACGTTCCGGACCGGGTAGCCCTGCCCGCCGCCGGAGACGAACTCGAAGGCGCTGTAGGGGCTGTCGCTGATCGTGGTGTCGGTGATGTTCACGGTGGCGTTGATGGCGCTGTCGTAGGAGTCGACCCGCAGGGCGCCCATCGGATGGTTCCAGTTGGGGTTCAACGCCCCTGTGCGCACCAGGGTGTTGCCGTCGACCGTGATGGTGCCGGCCAGCGGGGAGAAGGGGTCGAGGAACTTCTGGTTGGAGATCGCGATGCCGCTGCCGAGGGCGTTGGTGTCGGAGACCAGGTTGTTGCGCACCGCGATGTCGGTGCCGCCGTAGATCGCGATGCCGTTGGCGAGGTTCGGCTGCGAGATCGTGTTGTTGTCGAAGCTGCTGCCGCTGTCCGGGCCGTTCAGGGACCACATGGCGAGGGAGTCGTCGCCCTGGTTGCGCAGGAAGTTGTTGCGCACGCGCACGCCGTGGGCGTTGCCGTTGAGGTTGAGGCCGTCGGCGGTGGTGTCGAGGATGCGGTTGTTCTCGACGACGAGGTTGTCGTTGTTGCCCATCAGCCAGAAGCCGCACTTCAGATGCTGGATCCACATGCCGGACACCGAACTGTTGGGCCCGAGGGTGCCGTTGACGAAGTTGTCCGGGTTGGAGTCGACGCGTTCGGTGACCTCGCCGATGACCGCGAAGTCCTTGATGCGGACGTTCCCGGCGGAGCCTGACTGGTCGATGAACCGGGAGGTGTGCACGACCGAGTACCAGTTGCCGGCGCCCTGGAGCGTGACGTTCTGCACCCCGTTCAGGGAGGAGGTGAGGCGGTAGTCGCCCGGCGGGATCCAGACCACTCCGCCCTGGGCGGCCGCGATGGCGTCCCGGAAGGCCTGGGTGGAGTCGCCGTTGCCGCTGGGGTCGGCGCCCTTGGAGGTGACGGACACCGAGCCTGCGGGCTGAGTGGCGGCCGCGGCGACCTGCTCGAAGTCGGCGACGTCCACGGTGACCTGGGTGCCGGTCGAGACGAAGGCGACCTTGTCCCCGGCCCGGACGTTCTGTCCGAGCGTCAGCCGGGCGTTGTCGAAGAAGTGGTGGGTCTTCGCGCCCGCGATCCAGCCGGTGTCGACGTAGGAGTACTTGGAGGTCACGGCCAGCGTCTTCGCCAGCCGGGTGCCGTTGACGTACACGTCGAGGGTGCCGGACTGGCCTTCCGGGACGCTGTAGGAGACGTTCACGGCGTTGGCCGCGGCGGGGACGGTGAACTCCACGCGCTGTCCGGAGGTGATCCGGACCGCCTGGCGGCCGGAGGCCTCCGAGGCGAGGGTGCCCTGGGTGTGGTCCGGGCCGATCCGGGTGCCGGTGGTGGTCGCCGACTCCGCCTCGACGGAGGTGAACGGGAGGGTGGCGCCCGCGGCCGCGTGGGCGGTGGGGGCCACGGCGACGAGCAGGCCCGCGGCGAGGGCGACGGCCGCCCCGATGGCTGGCATGTGCCTGACATGCCTGATGCTGCTCTGCATGTGCTGATCCCTTCATCGTGGGGGTGGGTGCGGGGACAGCGATGCGCTCGGGCCGCGCGCGGTGCGGGAGCAGGGCGCTCCGGCACCGCGCGGCACCCGGGCAGGATGCTGAGGCGGTGCTGCGGCGGCTCAGCGGCGCAGCCAGGCCGCCGTGTCCTGCGGGAGCCGGCCCCGGTCGTCCAACGGGGAGCTGGTGAGCAGGAGTTCGGTGTGGGCGGGCAGCTCGACGGGGTCGGCGCCCAGGTTCACGACACAGGTCGCGCCGTCCGCCCGGGAGAAGGCGAGGACGTCCTCGGGAGCGTCCAGCCAGGTCAGCGGGCCGTCGCCGAGTACCGGACGCAGGGCGAGGGCCCGACGGTAGAGGGCCAGCATGGAGTGCGGGTCGTCCTGCTGCCGGTCGACCGCGTACGAGGCCCAGTCCGCGGGCTGCGGCAGCCAGGGCTCGGCGTCGGCGGCGGACCCGAAGCCCGCGTGCGGCGCGTCGGCCGCCCAGGGCAGCGGCACCCGGCAGCCGTCGCGGCCCGGGTCGGCCCCGCCGGAGCGGAAGTGCATCGGGTCCTGGATCCGGCCGACCGGGATGTCGGCCTCCGGCAGGCCCAGTTCCTCGCCCTGGTAGAGGTAGACCGCGCCGGGCAGGGCCAGCGACAGCAGGGCGGCGGCGCGGGCCCGGCGGACGCCCAGGGCCAGGTCTGTCGGGGTGCCGAAGGCCTTGGCGGCGAAGTCGAACCCGGTGTCCTCACGGCCGTACCGGGTGACCGTGCGGGTCACGTCGTGGTTGCACAGCACCCAGGTGGCGGGGGCGCCGACGGGCGCGTGCTCGGCCAGGGTGGTGTCGATCGACGTCCGCAGCCGGCCGGCCTCCCAGGGGCAGGACAGGAAGGAGAAGTTGAAGGCGGTGTGCAGTTCGTCCGAGCGCAGATAGCGGGCGAAGCGTTCCGGGTCGGGCAGCCAGACCTCGCCCACGAACACCCCGTCGTAGGCGTCGGCGACCGTACGCCAGGAGCGGTAGACGTCGTGGAGTTCGTCGCGGTCGACATAGGGCAGCGGGCCGCCGCCCCCGTCGAGGTCGGGCAGCTCCGGGTCCTTGGCGAGCAGGGCGGCGGAGTCGATGCGCACGCCCGCGACGCCCCGCTCGAACCAGAAGCGCAGGATGTCCTCGTGCTCCTGGCGGACCGCCGGGTGGGCCCAGTTGAGGTCGGGCTGTTCGGGCGTGAACAGGTGCAGGTACCAGTCGCCGTCGGGCAGCCGGGTCCACACCGGCTCGGTGGAGCCGACGAACTGGGACGGCCAGTTGTTGGGCGGCAGTTCACCGTCCGGGCCGCGTCCGGGGCGGAAGTGGAACAGCTCGCGTTCGGGGCTGCCGGGGCCGGCCGCCAACGCAGCCCGGAACCAGGGGTGCTGGTCGGAGACGTGGTTGGGCACGATGTCGACGATGGTGCGGATGCCCAGCTCGCGCGCCTCGGCGATGAGTTTCTCGGCCTCGGCCAGCGTGCCGAAGGCGGGGTCGACGGCCCGGTAGTCGGCGACGTCGTAGCCGCCGTCCTTCATGGGTGAGAGGTACCAGGGGTTGAACCACAGTGCGTCGACCCCGAGTTCGGCGAGGTACGGCAGCCGGGCGCGGACCCCCGCGAGGTCACCGGTGCCGTCGCCGTCGCCGTCGGCGAAGCTGCGGACGTACACCTGGTAGATGACGGCGCGGCGCCACCAGTCGGTGTCCCGGCTGCGGGCAGGGAGGGGCTGTCCCACGGTGCGTGCCTTTCTGTCGGGGGGAGGGCGTCAGCCCTTGGTGCTGCCCGCGCTGATGCCGGCGATGATGTGCCGCTGGAAGACCAGGAACAGGGCGACCATCGGGATGCTGGCGATCACCATCGCGGCGATCAGCACGGTCAGCTGGATGTTCTGCGAGAGCTGGACGAGCGCCACGCTGATCGGCTGGCGGTCGGTGTCGGAGAAGACCATCAGCGGCCACAGGAAGTCCTGCCAGACGGCGACCAGCGCGAAGATCGACACCACGCCCAGCACCGGCCGGGACATCGGCAGCACGATCGACCACAGGGTGCGCAGCTTGCCCGCGCCGTCGATCTCGGCGGCCTCCAGGACGTCGCGCGGGAGCTGGTCGAAGAACCGCTTGAGCAGATACAGGTTGAAGGCGTTGGCGACGGCCGGCAGCCAGATGCCCAGCGGGTCGTTGAGCAGGCTGGTGTGGATCAGCGGCAGGTCGGCGACGGTCAGGTACTTCGGCACGACCAGCGCCTGGGCCGGGACCATGAGGGTGGCGAGGATGCCGCCGAGGATCACCTTGCCGAACGCGGGCCGCAGCCGGGACAGGGCGTAGGCAGCCGCCGTGCACAGCACCAGCTGGAACAGCCAGGCGCCGGCCGCCTGGACCACGGTGTTCCACAGGTGCTGCGGGAGCTGCATCAGGTCCCAGGCGTCGGTGTAGCCGCTGAGGTGCCAGTGCTTCGGGACCAGGGTCGGCGGGGTCTGCGCCACCTCGTCCGGTGACTTCGCCGCGCCGGTCACCATCCAGTAGACGGGGAACAGGAAGGCGAGCGTGAAGAGCACGACGACGCCGGTGAACACGCTCCAGTAGACGGCCCGGCCGCGGGGGCGGGCCAGCGTCGCCGGGGAGACCAGGGTACGGACGTCGCTCATGCGCCCTCCTCGGTGGAGCGGGTGAGCCGCAGGTAGAGGGCGGAGAACACGCCCAGGACCAGCAGCAGCATGACGCTGAGGGCGCAGGCGCCGCCGAAGTCGTTGTAGAGGAAGGCGTACTTGTAGATCAGGTACAGGACGGTCACCGTGGCGTTCTCCGGTCCGCCGCCGGTGATGACGAACGGCTCGGTGAACACCTGCATGGTGGCGATGATCTGAAGGAGCATCAGCATAAGGATGACGAAACTGGTCTGCGGGATCGTCACATGGCGGACGCGCTGGAGGAGGTTCGCGCCGTCGAGTTCGGCGGCCTCGTACAGCTCGCCCGGGATCGACTGGAGCGCGGCCAGGTAGATGAGGACGGTGCCGCCCATGTTGGCCCAGGTGGCGACGAGGACGAGGGAGACCAGGGCGGTGTCGGCGCCGTTGGACCAGTTCGAGGTGGGCAGGTGCAGAAAGCGCAGCGCCTCGTTGGCCAGGCCGGTTCCGGGGTCGTAGAACCACTTCCACAACAGGGCGCTGACCACCGGCGGGATCATCACCGGCAGGTAGACCGCGACCCGGAAGAACGCCTTCGCGTGCCGCAGTTCGTTGAGGACGAGCGCGAGGACGAAGGGGACGGCGAAGCCGATCAGCAGGGCGAGCAGGGTGAAGGTGAGGGTGTTGCGCCAGGCGGCGGTGAACTCGGGGTCGTGCAGTACGCGGGTGAAGTTGGCGGTGCCGACCCACTCCGGCGGGGAGCCTGGCGTGTACTTCTGGAAGGCGATCACGACGGCACGGATCGCCGGGTACCAGGAGAAGAGGGCGAAGCAGACGAGTCCGCCGACGAGGAAGGCGTAGGCGCGGGCCTGGTCGGCGAGGCGGCGCCGCCTCCGGTCCCGGACCGGGGGCGGCGTGCGCACCGGGCGGACGGCGATCGCCTCGGGGGCGGTCGGCCGTGCTGCCGTGGTCTTGGTCATGTCCGGTCAGCCTCGGGCCAGGATGCCGTCGATCTTGCCGGAGGCGTCCTCGAGGAGCTGGTCGATGTCCGCGTCCTTCTTGGTGAGGACGGCCGAGACGACACCGTCGAGGACGGAGTAGATCTGCTGGGCGTCGGGCGGCTCGATCTTCATCTTCAGGCTCTGGTTGCCGTCGAGGAAGGCCTGGTAGTTCTCCACCGGCACATTGGCGTTGGCCTTCTTGACCTGCTGGTCCTTGACGTCGGCGGCGCCGGTGAACAGGCGCGGCTCGGGCAGGCCGACCGGGGCGTCGTGCTGCTTGGCGCGGGCGTAGTCGCCGAGGAAGCCGGCTCCGGGGGTGAGGAACATGTGGTCCAGCCACTTCAGGCCGGCCCGGATCTGGGCGGGTGAGTCCTTCTTGCTGAACATGTAGCCGTCGCCGCCGATCAGGGTGCCCTGGCCGCCGGGCATGGGGGCGAGGGCCAGGTCCTTGTAGTTCCCGCCCTTCTCCTTCACCAGGATCGGGATGTTGTCGGGCGCGGAGAGGTACATGCCGAGCTTGCCGGAGCCCATGAGCTGCTGGACGTCGTTGATGACCAGCAACTGCTTGCTGCCCATCGAGTTGTCGCTCCAGCGCATGTCGTGCAGGTTCTGCAGGACGGCGTGGCCCTGCGGGGTGTCCACGGTGGCCTTCTTGCCGTCGGCGCCGACCACGTCGCCGCCCTGGGAGTAGAGCTCGGCGGTGAAGTGCCAGCCGCCCTGGTTCTGGGCGCTGTAGTCGGCGTAGCCGACGGTGCCGTTGCCGAGGGCGGCGATCTTCTTGGCGTCGGCGCGGACCTCGTCCCAGGTGGCCGGGGGCTTGTCGGGGTCGAGTCCGGCCTTCTGGAAGAGCGCGCGGTTGTAGATCAGGCCCATCGAGTAGCCGGTGCGCGGGATGCCGTAGATCTTGCCGTCGACGGTGTAGATGTCGCGCAGCTGCTGCTGGATGGTGTCGTAGCTCTTCAGGTCCTTGACGTACGGGGTGAGATCGGCTGCCTGGTTGATGTCGACGACGTGCTTGGCGTCGGTGAAGTACGTGTAGAACACGTCCTCCATCTGACCGCCGGCGAGTTTGGCGTCGAAGGTCTTCGGGTCCTGGCAGGGGAACGCGTCGTGCGTGACGACGTCGATGTCGGGGTTCTTCTTCTCGAAGGCGGCCGTGTCCGCCTCGAAGAACGACCGGTCGACCTTGGCGCTCTTGGGCGGCATGCAGTTGACCGTGATGCGGGTCTTGCCGCTTGCCGAGTCGTCGTCGTTCGACCCGCAGGCGGTGAGGGCAAGGGAGCAGACGCTGAGCGCGACGAAGGTACGACGGAACCCGGTGCGTGTCATGGGTGGACCCCTCATGGCAGGAGCAGGAAAACCCCACGGCGATGCGTGACGCACACCGCCGTGCTGGCGTCGCACACTCAAGCACCGGTGACATCCGCCCGCAAGATGTCACGCAGAATCTGTAATTATTTGACAGCGACGCGGTTCTTCTCGATCTCAGCCCCGGGGTGCTTGCGCGGTCGACCCCCGTACCACCAGCTCCGGCTCGAACAGCAGCTCCTCGGCCGGTACGGAGCCGCCGCCGATCTGCGTGTTCAGCAGCTCCACCGCCGCCCGGCCCATCGCCTCGATGGGCTGCCGGACGGTGGTCAGGGGCGGCTCGGTGCAGTTCATGAAGGCCGAGTCGTCGTAGCCGACCACGGAGATCTGCGAGGGGACATGCAGTCCCTTGCGGCGCGCGGCCCGCACCGCGCCGAGCGCGAGGGGGTCGCTGGCGCAGACGATGCCGGTCACCCCGCGCTCGATCAGCCTGGTCGCGGCGGCCTGGCCGCCCTCCAGGGAGAACATGGCGCGCGCGACATGCTCGTCGGGCAGGTCGCCGAGCGCGCGGGCGGCGGCCAGCTTGCGGGCCGAGGGGATGTGGTCCCGCGGCCCCAGCACCAGCCCGATCCGCTCGTGCCCCAGCGAGGCCAGGTGCCGCCAGGCCTGCTCGACGGCCACGGCGTCGTCGCAGGAGACGCCCGGGAAGCCGAGGTGCTCGATGGCCGCGTTGACCAGCACCACCGGGATGTTGCGGTCGGCGAGCAGCCGGTAGTGGTCGTGGGGCGCGTCGGCCTGCGCGTACAGACCGCCGGCGAAGACCACGCCGGAGACCTGCTGTTGCAGCAGCAGCGTGACGTAGTCGGCCTCGGAGACCCCGCCCTTGGTCTGGGTGCACAGCACGGGCGTCAGACCGAGCTGGGCCAGCGCGCCGCCGATCACCTCCGCGAACGCCGGGAAGATCGGGTTCTGCAGCTCGGGCAGCACGAGGCCGACGAGCCGGGCGCGCTCCCCGCGCAGCTGGGTGGGCCGCTCGTAGCCGAGCACGTCCAGGGCGGACAGCACGGCCTGCCGGGTGGGCTCGGACACCCCGGGCTTGCCGTTGAGCACCCGGCTGACCGTGGCCTCGCTGACCCCGACCTTCTTCGCCACTTCAGCAAGTCGTCGCGTCATGAGCGCAAGAATAGCGCAAGTCATGCAAGTCGCTTGCGTAATGTGCGCCCGCCTTGGAGATCGCCGGTCGTCGCGGGGACTGCGGGTCGCAAGCCCATGAGAGGTGGCCGGCGCGCGGGTCGCCCGGGGTCGCACGCGGGGCTCTTGCGCACGACGCTCGCACAGGCGTCTGCACGGTGCTCGCGCAGGGTCCCGTACGGCGCTCCCGCGCAGGGGTCCGGCGCGGCGCCCGCGCGGCGCTCGCGCAGGGACCCTGCCGAGGCCGGCGCGGCCCGGGCGGGCCCGCGGTCCGCACCGGCGTCGCGCGGTCCGCGGGCGCGCGGGAAGCTCACTGACCGAAGCGCCGTCGGCGACCTGAACGCCGGCGGTGCCCGGTCAGAACTCGGGGGACGGCACCACGGTGAGATGGGCCGCGGCGCGACGGGCCCGCCCTGGTGCCGCGGCGGTGCGACGGCTCTCCCTCAGGACCATGGTCAGGCGGCTGTAACCCATGCCGTGGAGGCTCTTGGGGGTCTCGCAGACGATGCGGCAGTCGGTGGCACCCCAGCGGGGGTCGGGGTGCAGCAGCGGACGGACCGCGCCGTCGTGCTCGAGCGCGCCCTCGCCCACCGCGCGGATCCAGTGCGGCAGGCCCTGCCGGTAGGCGGCGTCCATGATCGGGTCCTGGGCGATGTCCCAGCGGATCGCCTGGAGCGCGAGGTCATGGCCGTGCCGCTGCACCGCGGCGTCGAAGTGCGCCAGCATCGGCAGGCACCAGCTCGACTCGTGGTCGCCGAGGACCGTACCCGCGTCCGGATGGAACAGCACGAACCGGAGGAAGTTGTCGCCCGGCATCGCCGTCGGATGCGGGCCGACCTCGTCGAAAAGTGACTCGAAAGCGGTGTTGGCCAGCACCACGTCCCAGGCGTGGTCGACGACGAAGGAGGGAAAGGGCGTCGACTCCAGAAGCACGGCGTAGTCCTGGAGGTACGCCCGCGCCTCGGGACTCTCGGGGACGGGCCGCGGTGCCGACCGCTGCCCTCCTGCCTGATACGCCATCGGGAGGTCACCCCTCTTGCCTCTGCGGCCTTCACGCGGCGTCCCGATCCTGCTGCCCCGACGCGAGGCGTGTCAACTATCGTGGCATTTCATGCTCGTTGACGGCTGAAATTGGCCACAGTTGTGGCGAGACCTGGATGTGAGTTCGAGCGACCGGCTAATCTCCGGGCAGTTCACGGCGACGGCCGGGAGGGGCGCGAAACCCGTGAAGGGTCTGTGAGAGACGTAGGAGATCTGTCGGTGGCGGATGGCTTCGAGGTTCCGGACGCCGCGGCGACGTCTGTGCTGCCGGCCGTCGTCGCCCGTGTCACCGCGCTCGCCGACCGCCTCGGCGTGGCGCCCGCGGAGGTCTTCCACACCGGCCGCCTCTCGGTGGCCTCCGGCGTTCCCGAGGTCGTGGTCAAGGCGCTGCTGAGCGGCCGGCCCGCGGGCGAGCCGGATGTGCAGGCGCGTTTCCTGCAACGCCTGGACCTGCTGCGCCGCACCCGGCTCAAGCCCAACGGCCGCAGATACACCCAGCAGGAGATAGCCGACGGCGCGGGCATGTCACGTCAGCAGGCGGGCGCCCTCATCAACGGCGACCGGCGCCCCACGATGGAGCACTGCGACGCCCTTCAGCGCTTCTTCCGCGTGCACGCGGGCTTCCTCACGGCCGAGGACCCCGAGGCCCTCACGGGCGCGCTCCAGCACACCGAGCAGGACCTCCTGCAGCAGCTCGCCGACCGGGAGCGGAAGGCCGCGGCCGCCGCCGAGGACCCGCTGGAACGGCTGTTGCAGGACCACGGCGTCCGCGGCATCGCCTGGCGGGCCGCTCAACTGCCCTCCGACCAGCACCGCGACAAGGTCGCCGAATGGCTGGACATGCTCCTGGAGAGCGTCAAGCGGCCCGAGTCGTGATCCGGGGGAGAACTGTGGGCATCGCGAGGGACATGCGCCGGCTGTGCGGCGAACTGGTCGCGGAGCTGTCGCCCAGCGCGCCGTTGGCGCCCGCCGACCTCTACTCCGCGCTCTGCGAGGCGATGAGCAGACGGCGCGGTCGTCCGGTGCGTTTCCGTACGGCCGCCTTCCCGGCCGGGACGGCGAGCGGGCTGTGGGTGGACATGGCCGACCAGGACCTCGTGGTCGTCGAGGAACGCACCGCCCCCGACCACCAGTTGGTGATCCTGGGCCACGAGCTGTGGCACATGCAGGCCGGCCACCACGGCCATCACGTCGACGGCACGGTGGTCGCGGCGCGGCTGCTCGGCGACGGCGTCGACCTCCAGGCGGTCGTCCGCAAGGTCGCCGCGCGCACTCGCTTCGACCAGGCCGAGGAGCGGGACGCCGAGGCCTTCGGCCTGCTGCTCGCCAGCAAGTGCCGTACCTGGCTGGCTGGTTCGGCACTGCGCGGGCCGGTGCCGCGGGACCATCTGGCCGGCCGGATCGAGGCGTCGCTCGGGTATCTGGGACCCCAGGGCTGAACCGGCCCGGTGCCGAACGGCCCGCTCGGATCGGCTCGTGCCGAGCTTCCTCAGGTCGCGCCGCGCCATCTCAGGCGGCGCTGCGCTCCCTCAGGTCGCACTGCGCTCGCTCGCCTCGCGCAGGTTGCGGGCCGTCGCGTGGGCGGCCTCGGGTCCGTCCGGGTGCGGGACGGGCCGTCCCTCGACCAGCAGTTCCCGCCAGCGCTCCCGGCTCCAGTGCGCCGGGGTGGTCGTCCGGGTGAAGTCCTCGACCAGCGCGAGGAAGCGCGCCGGGTCGGCGTGGAACGGGAAGTGGCCGGCGCCCTCGAAGACCTCCAACCGGCTGCCCGGCATCGCCCGGTGGGCGCCGTGGGCGTGCCGGACCGGCACCACGCTGTCCCGGTCGCCCCACAGCAGCATCGTCGGCATGCCCTCGGTCAGATAGCAGCGGTCGAGCATGGTCACCACCTGGCCGCGCCAGTCGACGACCGCGCGCAGGGTGCGGATGAAGGCGTTGCGCGCGGTGTCGTCGGGCAGGCTGTCCACCACGGTGAGCAGGTCGGGGGCGTCCTGGGCCAGGTCGATGTCGAGCAGCTTCATCACACGGAGCGCGAGCCCCAGGTTCAGGCGCATCCCGGGCAGCCGCAGCGTGGAGAGCATCAGATCGGCGCCGGGCAGCGAGACCAGTCGCAGCAGGGGGTTGACCTCGCGGCCCACCCCGCCGGCGCTGACCAGGATGAGCCGCTCGGTGCGCTCGGGGAACTGGTAGGCGAACTGCATCGCCACTCCCCCGCCGAACGAGTGGCCGACCAGGGTGGCCGACTCGATGCCGAGGGTGGTCAGCAGATCGCGTACGCCGTTGGCGTAGGCGGCGACCGAGTAGTCGGCGCGCGGCTTGTCGGAGGCGCCGTGACCGAGCAGGTCGGGGGCGAGCACAGTGTGGGTGCGGGCGAGGTCGGGGATCAGCCCGGCCCAGGTGGCGGAGGAGTCGCCGATGCCGTGGACGAGGACCAGCGCGGGTCCCTCGCCGGCCATGCGGAAGGCCCGCCGGTAACCATGGACCACCCGGTACTGCAACTCCAGCTCCGTGGCACCCACCGAGCGCAGTCGTGCGGTGCCCGCCGAACGCGGCCGGGACGCTTCGGCCATACGCCCACCTCCTCGTTCTCCCGGCGGCCCACCGCTGGCGGGCCGCTCCGCCGGAAACCCCCGGTCCACCGCGGCCAGGCCCTCCCGGGCCCTTCATCCCAGCGTAGGGCGGTCGATCGTCCTGGCATTTCGGGGAGGTTTCCCCGCCGCTAAGAGCTCCGGACAGAAGTGGGGTCCGATCAGCGGGCGGTGTCCGGTGCGTGCGATCACAAGGCGCCGGAAGGTCCTTGTAGCGGAGCTACCAGGGCCTTTCGGCAACGCGGCTGGGGTCCCCTCTCTGGGGGAGCGCGTGCCGGGCGCCGCCCGCAGGGCCCCACTTCTGTCCGGAGCTCTAAACCCGGCCCCGATACGGCCGGGGACGACGGTCCGGACGAGCCGGACGAGCCGGTACGAGCCGGATGAGCCGGATGAGCCGGTACGAGCCGGATGAGCCGGATGAGCCGGACGAGGTGGGCAAGAGCCCGACAGAGTGGGCCCGGCGGTCCGCAAGGGGTGGGGTCACGGCCCGGCAGCGGCCGGATTGTCAGTGGTGGGCGGCAAGCTGGTGGGGCGCCGCTGCTCGGGCGGGCGCACGCGCCTCGGGGGCGCGGGAGAGACGAAGCCGACACGGGGAGAGCCGACCGATGCGCACTGCCGTACCGACCGACCGCGAGCGTACCGCCGTACAGGCCTATCTGCGGCTGCTGCACACCGTGCGGGCGGCCTTCGACGACACGGGTGCCGGGCCGTCGGGCGGGCGGCCCGCCGTGGTGCCGCCCGGCGTGCTCGCGGAGGCCGAGCGGGCCCTGGACGCGGCGGGACTCGCGGGCAACGAGGAGGAGTTCTTCCGGCTGCTGCACACCTGGTCCTGGTCCCCACGGCCATGACCGCCCCACCGTTCGAAGCGCTCAGGCGTGCGGTACCGCCACGGCCGTGGCCACGATCCCCTTGTCGACGGTCCACCGGCCCTCGAAGAACCGCACGCGCCGGCCGTCCACCACGGGTCCGGGGACGAGGAGTTCGGCGCGCAGCGTGCCGTGCGGCCGCTCGCCCGGCTCGACAGCGAGGTCGATGTCGGCCTCGGTGAACTCCAGCCACTGTCCGGTGAGGGGGAACCACGCCTTGTAGACGGACTCCTTGGCGCTGAACAGGAGCCGGTCCCAGTGGATGTCGGGGCGGTCCGCGGTCAGCCGGCGCAGGCGCTCGGCCTCCACGGGCAGCGACACCACGGGCAGGACGCCGTCCGGCAGCGGCTGGTGCGGCTCGGCGTCGATCCCGAGTGAGGCCAGGTCGTCGGCCCGGACCAGGGCGGCGGCGCAGTAGCCGTCGCAGTGCGTCATGCTGCCCGTCAGCCCGGCCGGCCACCGCGGCGCTCCGCGCTCACCGGGCAGCACCGGCTGCGGCGGCACCCCGAGCCTGTCCATCGCACGGCGGGCGCAGGAGCGTACGGCGGCGAACTCGCGGCGCCGCTTGGCGACGGCCTGTGCCACGACCGCCGCCTCCTCGGGGTACAGCGCGGCCTCCTCGGACCCGTCCGGGCGGTCGTCGGCGTACGCCTCCACGACGACCACCGACCTCGGCAGCAGTTCCTCGATCACGCGGTCCCGTCCTCCTCAGGCAGGATGCGGCGCAGCCGTCCCGGCGGCTGCGGGCGCTTGCGCCACTCGCGCGGGTATCCCACGGAGACCTCCTCGAAGCGGACGCCCTCGTGCCGGGTGGTCCGCGGGATGTGCAGGTGGCCGTAGACCATGGTCTCCACGCGGAAACGGCGGTGCCAGTCGGCGGTCAGCCCGGTACCGCACCACATGGCGAACTCGGGGTGCCACAGGACGTCCGTGGGGTGCCGGTCCAGCGGATAGTGGTTGACGAGGACCGTGGGCAGGTCCGGCGGGATCTCCTCGAGTCTGCGCGCGGTCTCGGCGACCCGGGCCCGGCACCACGCCTCCCGGCTCGGATAGGGGTCGGGGTGCAGCAGGAACTCGTCGTTGCAGACGATGCCGGTGCCGTGCGCGTACGCCAGCCCCTCCTCCTTGGTGGTGCAGCCGGCGGGCAGGAAGGAGTAGTCGTACAGCAGGAACAGGGGTGCGACGACGACGGGGCCACCGGGGCCTTCCCAGACGGGGTAGGGGTCCTCGGGAGTGAGCACGCCCAGGTCGCGGCACATCTCGACGAGGTGCTCGTAGCGGGCGACCCCGCGCAGCGTGACGGAGTCCTTGGGATGGGTCCACAACTCGTGGTTGCCCGGCGCCCAGACGACCTTCTCGAAGCGGCCGACGAGGGTCTTCAGCGCCCAGCGGATGTCGGAGACGGTCTCCGAGACGTCACCGGCCACGAGGAGCCAGTCGGCTTCCGACTCGGGGCGCATGGCCTCGACCAGGGCACGGTTCTCGGCATATCCGATGTGCAGGTCGCTGATGGCCAGCAGTCGTCCGGTACCGCCGACCGTCGACGTCACCTCTCGCCTCCCTGTCGCCCCACGTCCGCGCCCGCGGCGGCGGCCGCATCCAATCGACCGCTCCACGAGATCACATCCGCCCGGGGGTGGCAAGAGCGGCCCGCGACGGCCGGAAGGGCGGAGGCGAGAGGGCCGGAAGGGCGGAGGCGAGAGGGCCGGAAAGCCGGGAGCGGCAAGGGGATACCGGATCGCGCCGCCCGCATCCGCATGATCGGAAAATCCGTAACACGCGCGTTGCACGCGAGGGCCTCGCCAAGCCGTATGATCGCCCCAACACCTCCGCTACGACCTCCCCTTCGAACAGGGCGGTTTGGTGTCCCTCCAATCTCCTTTCCCGGGCACGGGCCGCTCCGCCCTGCCCGAAATGCCCTGAAAGGCGGCCTGCATGCCCTCTCGCGTACGCGTCTGGCTCAACCGCACGTACGCGGAGAACGTGTTCTTCATGGATCAGCTGCGGCGAAATCCCAGCGATCGGGCGGTCGAGATCCATGCGACGCACGGCGACGCGGACTCACCCGTGCTGGCCGCGGCCGACACCGCCGACCTCGAACCGGAGGGCCTGTCCCCGGCCGCGTACGTCGAGTACGCCCTGGACCAGTGCCAGCGCCGCGGCATCGACGTGTTCGTGCCCCGGCTGCACCAGGCGGCCGTCGTGGCGCACCGCGCCGACTTCGAGGCGGTCGGTACGGCGCTGCTCGCGCCGACCCCCGAGGCCGTCGCCGTCTTCGAGGACAAGGTGGTCGCCTACGAGGCGGTCCAGGCCATCGGCGTGCCGGTGCCGCCGTGGTGGCGGGTGCGTACGGCGGACGAACTCGTGTCCGCTGTCGAGGAGCTGGAGGAGGCCGGACACAAGGCGTGCTTCAAGCCGGCGTCCGGCGCGGGCGGGGTCGGCTTCCGGGTCGTCACCCGGACACCGTTCTCGCTCGTACAGCTGAGCGGGTTCCCCAGCCCGTACGTGCCGCTCGACCTGGTCGAGGACGCGCTGCGGCGGGCCGACGAGCCGGTCGACTGGCTGGTGATGCCGCGTCTGGAGCAGCCGGAGGTCTCGGTCGACTGCCTCACCGGCACCGACAACCGCGTCCGGATGGCCGTGGGCCGCACCAAGAACGGCCGCCGCCGGGGCTTCACCCTGCACGAGCAGTGGCTGGAGCCGGCCCGGCGGATCGCCGAGGGCTTCGGGCTGCACCACCTGTCCAACATCCAGTTCCGGATGTTCGGCGACCAGCCGGTCCTCATGGACGTCAACACGCGCCCCGCCGGCGGGCTGCACCAGCTCTCCCTGTGCGGGATCAACGCGCCCTGGGCGGCCGTCCAGCTGGCGCTCGGCGAGGACCCGGGCGACGTCGTGCCGCCGTTCCTGGGGCAGGACTACACGGTGGTCTCGGGCCCGCGCCAGCTGCGGCCGGTGACGCTGCCGCAGCAGCGCCTGGAGGAGACCGAGCCGCTGCTCCCGGCCGTCCCCACGCAGGCGATCGCCCCGGCCCAGCCGGTCGTCCTGGCCCAGCCGGTCGAGCAGGTCT
The DNA here is from genome assembly GCF_053597355.1 of Streptomyces sp. NPDC001443. Lineage (NCBI taxonomy): Bacteria > Bacillati > Actinomycetota > Actinomycetes > Kitasatosporales > Streptomycetaceae > Streptomyces > Streptomyces sp. NPDC001443. Next base: position 15,337 of record NZ_JBSFIA010000028.1, on the reverse strand, counting down.
AACCGGTCGACCGCACGGGCGCCGACGGGCGCCAACAGGCTTTCTTCGCCCATAACTTGATACCGGTCTGGACCAATCATGACGCAGCACCTTGACACCATGATTGGTCCATACCAACTTGGTTGCGCACCGCACTGCACCGCACTGCACCGCACTGCACCGCACTGCACGTCCCCGCACTTATGTGCACTCCCGAACACCCCCATTCCTTCAGGGAGATCGTGTGCGCACCTCATTCCTCGTACGTTCCAGACGGCGCCTGCTCGCGCTGCTCGGCACCGCGGCACTCGCGGTCGCCGGGGCCGTCGCCCTGCCCGGCACCGCCCAGGCCGCCAACGTCCTGACGAACCCCGGCTTCGAAACGGGCAGCCTCTCCCCCTGGTCCTGCACCGGCAACCTCGGCTCCGTCGTCTCCTCCCCCGTGCACGGCGGCTCCAAAGCCCTTGCGGGGGCGCCGAGTTCGAGCGACAACGCCCAGTGCGTCCAGACCGTCTCCGTCCAGCCGAACACCGCCTACACGCTCAGCGGCTGGGTGCGCGGCAGCTACGTCTACCTCGGCGTCGACGGCGGTGCCTCCACCTGGACGACGTCCCCGTCGGCGTACAGCCAGCTGACGGTGTCCTTCACCACCGGTGCCTCCCAGACGAGTGCCAAGATCTATGTGCACGGCTGGTACGCGCAGGGCACCTACTACGCCGACGACATCAGCCTGGACGGACCGGGCGGCGGGGGCGGGGGCGGTGACACCCAGGCGCCGACCGCGCCGACGGGCCTGACCTCCACCGGCAAGACCTCCTCCAGCGTCTCGCTGTCCTGGGGCGCCTCGACGGACAACACCGGTGTCACGGCGTACGACGTGTACAGCGGCTCCAACAAGGTGCTGAGCGTCTCCGGCACGTCCGCCACGGTCGGCGGGCTGGCCGCCAGCACCGCCTACACGTTCACCGTCAAGGCGCGGGACGCGGCCGGGAACACCTCGGCGGCCTCCAACGCGGTGACCGTCACCACCAGCGCGGGCAGCGGCGGCGGCACCGGCTTCAAGCAGGCCGCCCCGTACCTCTACCTCGGCTGGGGCGACCCGCCGAGCGCGACCTCGGTGATGAGCTCGACCGGGATCAAGTGGTTCACGATGGCGTTCATGCTGGACTCCGGCGGCTGCAACCCCGCCTGGGACAGCAGCCGTCCGCTGACCGGTGGCACCGACCAGACCGTCATCAACCAGATCCGCTCCGCGGGCGGTGACGTCGTCCCCTCCTTCGGCGGCTGGCAGGGCAGCAAGCTCGGTGCCAACTGCTCCTCCGCGAGCGCGCTCGCCGGGGCTTTGCAGAAGGTGATCGACGCCTACTCCCTCAAGGCGATCGACATGGACATCGAGAACACGGACGAGTTCGAGAACGAGGCCGTCCAGGCGAAGATCCTCACCGCGCTGAAGACCGTCAAGGCGAACAACCCCGGTCTGAGGACGATCGTCACCTTCGGCACCTCGACCACCGGCCCGACGTACTACGGCAACCGGCTGATCGAGCAGGCGAACTCGCTCGGCGCCGACATCGACGTCTTCACCATCATGCCGTTCGACTTCGGCGGCGGCTCCGACATGTACGGCAACACCGTCAACGCCACCGAGGGACTCAAGGCCAAGCTGAAGTCCACCTTCGGGTGGGACGACGCCACCGCCTACTCCCACATCGGCATCTCCGGCATGAACGGCCTGTCCGACCAGCAGGAGAACACCACCCCGGCGATCTGGACGTCGATCCGGGACTGGGCCAACTCCCACCACATCGCCCGCCTCGCCTACTGGGCGGTCAACCGCGACCGGCCGTGCGCGGGTGGCGGCGTGGTCAGCAACTGCTCCGGAATCAGCCAGAACAACTGGCAGTTCACGTCCATCACGGCCGGTTTCACCGGCTGAGCGGACTCCTGCGAACCGCCCCCACAGGAGAGTTCCCCCCGGTGCTTCGAACCGGGGGGAACTTTTTTCCGCTCAAGGTGTATCAGGCAACGGGCAGCGGGCTCTCCATAGTGAAGGACACGGGGAACACGGGGGAACACAGGGAAACCCGAAGGCTCGGGGGAGCACGGGGGTCCCACGGGGGAACGGGGGCTCGGGTCGGTCGGCCGCTGTCACGGGGAGCGACCGGCCGACCCGAAGGGGACGGTCCGGCAGGACGGTCCCCGCTACCTCAAGTACGCCAGGCCCGGATGCACCCCGGCATAGTCCTCCATCAGCCTGCGGGCCACGTTCACGGAGTCGACGAGCGGGTGCAGCGCGAAGGCCTTCACCGCCGTCGCGCGGGAGCCGGACCCGGCCGCCGCCAGCACCTGGCGTTCGACCCCCTTCACCGCGCAGACCAGACCGGTGGCGTGCTCGGGCAGCGGGGCGACGGCCACGGGGTGGGCGCCGTTGGCGTCGACCAGACACGGCACCTCGATGACGGCGTCGGCGTCCAGCGCGTGCAGGGTGCCCTGGTTGCGGACGTTGAGGATCAGCGTGGTGCGCTCGTCGCGCGCGACGGCCCTCATCAGGGCCAGCGCCACCTTCTCGTACCCGCCGGACAGATCGTCCTCCTCGCGCTCACCCGCCCCGGCCGACTCCCGGTTCTCCGCCATGTACGTGGCCTCGCGCTCGGCGCGGGTACGGTCCCAGGCCGCCAGCGCCGACACGTCCTCGCGCGCGGCCTGTTCATAGAACTGGGCCTGTTGGTCGAGCAGGAAGGCGCCGCGGGTCTTCTCCGCCTGCCGGTAGGCGTGTACGGCCTCCCGGTTGAAGTAGTAGTAGTGCAGGTACTCGTTGGGGATCGCCCCCAGGGAGCGCAGCCAGTCGGCGCCGAAGAGCCTGCCCTCCTCGAACGAGCCGAGCAGGCCGGGGTCGGCGAGCAGTCGCGGAAGTTCGTCGCGCCCGTCGACGCGCAGACCGCGTACCCAGCCCAGGTGGTTGAGGCCGACGTAGTCGATCCAGGCCTCGCGCGGGTCCGCGCCGAGCACCCGGGCGATACGGCGGCCGAGGCCGACCGGGGAGTCGCAGATGCCGATGACCCGGTCGCCGAGCAGGCGGGACATGGCCTCGGTGACCAGGCCCGCGGGGTTCGTGAAGTTGATGACCCAGGCGTCCGGGGCCAGTCGGGCCACCCGGCGGGCGATGTCGACGGCGACGGGCACCGTGCGCAGGCCGTACGCGATCCCGCCCGCGCCGACCGTCTCCTGGCCGAGGACACCCTGCGCGAGCGCCACCCGTTCGTCGTCCGCGCGGCCCCGGAGACCGCCGACGCGAATCGCGGAGAACACGAAGTCGGCGCCCCGCAGGGCCTCGTCGAGATCGGTCGCGGCGGTCACCTCGGGCGCGTCCGGCACCCCGGCGGCCTGCTCGGCCAGCACCCGGGTGACGGCGGTCAGCCGTCCGGGGTCCAGGTCGTGCAGCACGACCCGGGTGACCCGGCCCTCGGCCCGGTCGCCGAGCAGCGCCCCGTACACCAGCGGCACACGGAATCCGCCGCCGCCCAGAATCGTCAGCTTCACGCTGCTTCCGCCCTTCCTGTCCGGACCACCCGCGCACCGGCCCCCGCCGCGAGGACCCGGGTGCCACGACGTGAACGCTAACCGCCGTCCCGGGCCGCCCCCGCACGCCACCCTGACCGTGCGGGGGCGGCGAGCGACGGCGCGGGCGGCGGCAGGGAGCCCGACGGGCTCCCCCGGCCTCCCGGTCCGCGGCCACTGAGCCGCCATCGGGGCCACCCCGCGTCTTCAGAGCCGGTTCATCCCGGAGTCCCGGGGCCGCGGAAGGGTGCGACGCGTGAGCGACGGAAGACCTGCCCACCGCACACCGGACCCGGGGCCGCCGTCCGGGCCCGGGGAAGTCGTGGTGCCGGCGCGGGAGATGCCCGCCCCGGTGTGGTTCGGATCGTTCCGGCACGAGGGCGTCGTCGTCGGCAACCGACAACGCACCCGGGACCTCACGTGGCTGGCGGGCACCTGGGAGCTGACCGCGGCGGACGGCCGGACCCTGACCGGACCGGCCCCGCTTCCCGCGCTGCGGCCGGGCGAGACGGCCGCCGTGCCGTTGCCGTTCGCGCTGCCGCGCGACGGTGGCGAGGTCTGGCTGACGCTGCGCGTGACCACGGCCGAGGACCTGCCGTGGGCGTCCCGCGGCACCGAGGTGTGCGCCCCCCGGCTGCGGCTGCTCCCCGCAGCGGGACGGCCTCGCCGCGGAGCACCCGCGGGTGCGCGTCCTGCCCATGAGCCGGGCGGAACCGCGCGGGCCGGGGCCGACAGACCCGGCTTCCCCCGGGCCGTCGCGCCGCTGGGGCCTGTCTGACCATTCGCGTCTGCCCGGCGAAGCCATGCACGCTCCCCCAAGGGGGGGGGAACCCCCACTCGCCGCACCGGCCCCGGACCCGAGTACGTCCAGTACGCGGGCCTGGGGCCGGCACACCGAGAGCACGCTCCCCCCCGAGCTCTCGGCTTCGCTCGAGCGGGGAGGGACCCCCATGACACCGCCGGGCCGCCCTCCGGGCGACGACGCGAATCGTCGGACAGGCCCCAGGCGCCACCGGATCCCGCACGAACGCCGTCGCACGGCCGTACCGACCCGCTCACGACGGGCGGCGGGTCCCGCCCCGTCCCGCCGGTCTTCGCGGACGTCGTACGCTGGGCCGCTCGCCCTGTTCCCGTCCACGCGCAGGAGCCCCGGATGCGTACGCTGCACCCCGATCCGGGCCGTCGGCCCCACCGGCCCCGGCCGTGCGGGGACGGCCGGCCGTGACCGGCGCCCGCTCCGCACCCGACCGTCTGCTGGCGGTGCTCGCCGCGTTCGACCACGAACACCCCGCGCTGTCCCTCACCGACATCGGCCGACGGGCCGGACTGACGCTGACCACGGCCCACCGGCTGGTGGGGGCGCTCACCGAGTGGGGGGCGCTGGAGCGCGACGGGACGGGCGCGTACCACATCGGGCTCAGGCTCTGGGAGGTCGCCGCCCTCGCCCCGCGTGGGCTCGCGCTGCGCCAGGTCGCGCTGCCGTACCTGGAGGACCTGTACGAGGCGACCCACGAGAACGTGCAACTGGCCGTGCGGGACGGGACGGACGTCGTCTACATCGAGTGGCTCTCCGGTCGCTCCTCGGTCGGCGTGCACATCCGGATCGGCGCGCGCTGGCCGCTGCACGCCACCGGTGTCGGACTCGCGCTGCTGGCCCACGGTGAACCGGAGTTCCAGGAGGCCTACTGCGCGGGACCGTTGGCGTCCTTCACGCCCCACACCCTCACGGATCCGGCTCGCCTGCGCCGTGAGCTGGCCGAAGTCCGGCGGACCGGGGCGGCGGTGAGCAGCCGTCAGGTCACCGACGACGCGCTGTCGGTGGCGGCGGCGATACGCGGGCCGGACGGCGCGGTGGTCGCCGCCGTCTCGGTCGTCGTGCCCCACGCCCATTGCCAGGTGCCGGAGTTGATACCGGCCGTGCGCCTCGCGGCGCGCGGCATCTCACGGGCACTGGGCTGGCGCCCGGCCCCGGCGGCCGGGGCCCACGGCGGTCACTGGGCGTAGGTGAGCTGCTCCCGGTACCCGGTGACGCGGACCTTCCTGCCCGAGGGCGGGACCACGGCCATGGCCATCACCGAGTCGATGCGGGTGAGGGTCAGGACCGTGGTCCGGCCGCCGAGGTAGATCTTGGAGACCACGGGCAGGTCGTCGAGGTGCAGGTCGTTGCCGCCGCACTCGGCCTTGCCCCAGTTCCTGTAGCGGTAGCCGAAGTCGTAGAGGACCAGCGCGCCGCCGTCCTTCGTCCGCACGCCGTACGCCGTGTCGGCGCCGCCGGCCTCCGCCTCGTACTCGCCTTCGACGCAGTGGTCGTCGAAGGACGCGCGGTTGGTGTAGGCCTTCTTCCAGGCCTTGACGGAGTCGGTCTCGGCGAAGGTGGCGGCGGCCTTCCTGCCGCCGGTCACATAGAAGTCCTGGGACAGCGCGACCAGGTCGCCGGCCTTCACCGACCCCACCTTGTCGGCCGTCGCGACCGGGGTGGCGAACCCGTCTCCGTCCTCGGCGACGGCCGGCAGCGCGTCGGTGATCTCGCCCACGGCGACCGCCTTCCAGGCCTTGCCGGTCTTGGCCTTGTCGTCGACGACCTGCTTGAAGGCCACCAGCCGACGGTGGTCCTCGGCGATGCCCTCGCCGGTGATCCGGGTGTCCACCAGGAAGAAGTCGGCCGCCCCCTTGGGCGGGATGTAGAAGCGGGCGCCCTCGACCGGGTAGGAGAAGGGCGTCTCGGACTTCGTCTGCTCCTTCTTCGTCCAGGCCGGGTACTGGTGGAAGGCCGCCTTGCTCTGCGACAGCAGCGCGCCGCTCTCCACGGTGGCGGTCTTCTCGCCGTCCTGGGTGGTGTTGGCCGCGTTGTTGACCTCGGTGTAGGTCCGCAGGACAGCCTTCGCGTCCGCGAGCGCGATCACCCCGCCGGTGTCGCCGCCGTCCTTGTCACCGGACGAGTCGGCGGCCCCGTCCGAGCCCGAGCAGGCACCGAGGGCGAAGGCGCAGAGGGCGGCGCAGACGGGCAGCAGACGGTTACGGCGCAGACTCATGATTCCCCTGTCGTGGTCCGGGCGTGCTCACGACAGGTTAGCGAGTGCACATCCTCACCGAAATCTCAGGTCCCGGGCGGGGATTCAAAGGCCGTACCCAGGTGGCGGTCGCAGGATGCACGCGCATACGTGGACATCTCAGGAAGGCCAATCGTGGGCGTCTCGCACATATCGAACCGGTCCGGGCAGTTGCCGCGGGGGTGGACCCGGCGCGGGGTCCTCGGGGCCCTCGGCGCGGTGTCGGGCGCCGCGCTGACCGGGTGCAGCAGCGCTGCGGCGGACGCCTCGCAGGGGGCGACGACAACGGCGGCCGCGACCGTGAAGGCCGCCGCGACGAAGCAGCCGGCCGTCTCCGTCACGCCCGCCGACGGCACCAGGAGGGCCTCGTTCACCAGCCCCGTCGAGGTCACCGTGACCGACGGCACCTTCACCTCCGTGACGGTCACCGGCAACGACGGCTCCACCCTGGAGGGTTCGCTCGACGACGCGAAGACCCGGTGGACCTCGACGCGGAACCCGTACTCGGGCACCAAGTACACGGTCTCGGCGCAGGTGGCGGGCGCCGCCGCGCAGAGCGCGACCTTCACCACGAAGTCGCCGGGCGAGACGTTCGTCGGCTACTACACGCCCGAGGCGGGCTCCACCTCCGGCGTCGGCATGCCCGTGTCCTTGACGTTCACCCACGCGGTCGCGGACCGGGCCGCCGTGGAGAAGGCCGTCACGGTGACCGCCGAACCCGCCGTCGAGGTGGTCGGCCACTGGTTCAGCGACACCCGGCTCGACTTCCGGCCCGAGACGTACTGGACGCCCGGCACGAAGATCACGCTCAGTCTGCGGCTCAAGGACGTCGAGGGCGGGGACGGCGTCTACGGCGTCCAGTCGAAGGACGTCGTCTTCCACATCGGCCGCGAGCAGATCACCACGGTCGACCTCGCCACCAAGCGGATGACGGTGAAGCGGGACGGATCGGTCCACGCCACCTATCCCGTCTCCGGGGGCAGCGCGGAGCACACCACCTGGTCCGGGATCATGGTGATCAGCGAGCGGTTCCGGCAGACCCGCATGGAGTCCTCGACGGTCGGCCTCGGCGACGAGTACGACATCGCGGACGTCCCGCACGCCCAGCGTCTGACCACGTCCGGCACCTTCATCCACGGCAACTACTGGGCCTCCACCTCGGTGTTCGGAAGTCAGAACACCAGCCACGGCTGCGTCGGCCTGCACGACGCCAAGGGCGCGAGCGATCCCGCCGTCGCGGGATACAAGTTCTACGAGAGCTCGATGCTCGGCGATGTCGTGATCGTGAAGAACTCCGGCGAGAGGACCGTCGACCCGGCCAACGGTCTCAACGGCTGGAACCTGTCCTGGGCGGACTGGAGGGCCGGGAGCGCGCTCTGACGCCGGTACCCGGCGGGGCGGCCCGCGGTCGCGTGCGTCGACATGGCGATGTCGTGGCGCTCAACTGCCGTACTGTCACGGCACATTCATACATTCATAGGGTTAACTCACCTGCGGCGTAAGGAATTTCTCGGTTTCACCTCTTGACGACGGACGTGCCAGGGAGCACATTGGCCGCACTTTGAGAGCGCTCTCAAGAACCCTGGGCGCTCTCCCCGCGCTCCAACACCCGCGCACCCCACTCCGTACCGAGAGGCCCCCCATGAGCCAAACCTCCGGCATGCCCGGGAGGCGGCGCCCCGTCCGGCGCGCCCTCGTCGCCGTCCTCGGCACCCTCGGCCTGGCGGCGATGGCCGCCACCGCCGCCACCCTGCCCGCCAACGCCTCCGCGCCCGGCGCCCCGTCGGGCTGGACCCAGGTCTTCCTCGACGACTTCAACGGCACCGCGGGAACCGGCGTCAACACCTCCAACTGGCAGTACGACACCGGCACTTCGTACCCCGGCGGCGCCGCCAACTGGGGCACCGGCGAGGTCGAGACGATGACGTCGAGCACCAGCAACGTCTCGCTCGACGGCAGCGGCAATCTGCGCATCACCCCGCTGCGCGACTCCGCCGGACGCTGGACCTCGGGCCGCATCGAGACCACGCGGACCGACTTCCAGCCCCCGGCCGGCGGCAAGCTGCGCGTCGAGGCCCGCATCCAGATGCCCAACGTCACCGGTACCGCGGCCGAGGGCTACTGGCCCGCGTTCTGGGCGCTCGGCTCGCCCTACCGGGGCAACTACCAGAACTGGCCGTCCGTCGGCGAGCTGGACATCATGGAGAACGTCCAGGGCCTGAACAAGGTCTGGGCCACGATGCACTGCGGCACCAACCCGGGCGGCCCGTGCAACGAGACCACCGGTATCGGCAACTCCGTCGCCTGTCCCGGCACGACCTGTCAGTCCGGCTTCCACACCTACACCATGGAGTGGGACCGCTCGGTGAGCCCCGAGGCGATCCGCTTCTACGTCGACGGCGTCAACTACCACACCGTCACGGCCAGTCAGGTCGACGCGACGACGTGGGCCAACGCCACCAACCACGGCTATTTCGTCATCCTGAACGTGGCGATGGGCGGCGGCTTCCCCGACGCGTTCGGCGGCGGGCTCGACAACGACACCCAGCCCGGCCACCCGATGGTCGTGGACTATGTGCAGGTACTCCAGTCGACGGGCAGTGGGAGCGGTACCACGCCTCCGCCCACCGGCAACCGTGACGCCTACAGCGCCGTTCAGGCCGAGTCCTACGACAGCCAGTCCGGTGTCGTCGCCGAGACCACGACCGACACCGGCGGCGGCCAGGACATCGGTTCGCTCGCCAACGGCGACTGGGCGCTGTACAAGGGCGTCAACTTCGGTTCGACGGCGGCCACCCAGTTCAACGCCCGGGTCGCCAGCGGTGCCGCCTCCGGCGTCAGCGGCCTGGTCGAGGTACGCCTGGACAGCCGCACCAGCACGCCCGTCGGCAGCTTCGCACTGGCCAACACGGGCGGCTGGCAGTCCTGGCGGACGGTCCCGGCGAACATCAGCTCGATCACCGGCACCCACGACGTGTACCTGACCTTCACCAGCGGCCAGCCCGCCGACTTCGTGAACGTCAACTGGTTCGACTTCGGGCACTGAGGTTCCCCGACCGACCGCCGGCGGCGCCGGGCGAGCGGACCCGCACCGCCGGGTCCCGGGCCCGGCGCCGTCGGCGTGCGGCCCCCCGGGGCGCCCGATCCGGAACACCCCCCTCCCCCGACGACGATTCCGTTCGGGGTCGGTTCGGCAACGAATCGGGCGGCCGCAGCGGAGGAACGCCGCGAAGGCGCATACTGGGGGCAATGACAAAGCCTGCTGCACCGAAGCGTCGTTTGCCCACCAGCCCCTTCAAGGCCCCGGTCCCCCCGCCGCCGAAGCATTTCGCCGTGGGCGACAAGGTCACGCACGACATATACGGACTCGGCCGGGTGATCGGCATCGAGGACGGCATCGCGGCACTTGTGGACTTCGGCTCCGCGCAGATGCGGATCCTGAGCCCGTACGCCAAGATGACCAAGCTCTAGCGTCGCCCGGGCAACGTCTGCCCGAAGAGGCGGACGGCGCCTGTCGCGACACACCGGGCCGGCTCAGCGGCCCGCACCGAACGGAGATCTCTCATCGACCTGACCTCGCTGTTCTCGGCCCTGGAAGGGCAGCCCCGCCGCTCCGCCGAAGCACTGCCGCCGCCGGCGACGGACCCCTTCCAGGCCCCGGATTTCGGAGCGGCCGAGGCATTCCCCGAGGCCTTCCCGCCCGAGGAGACACAAGCCCCCGCCAGGACCCCACGCTCCTCGCGGCGCACCGACCGCACCCCGCGCGCTCAGCGCGCATCCCGCTCCAGGGCGGCCTAGGGCCTGTCCGGCGGACCATGCCGCAGACGCGGGGTCCGGCGCGCCCTCCCCCAGAGGGGGACCTCCAGCGGCGTTGTCGTCGGTCGCCGACGACAGGCCCTGGGCCACCGGGCGACAACACACGGACGGCCGCGACCGGGACCTGCCCCGGCCGGCCGCGCCCGAGCACGCACCCGGATCGCGGTCGAACCCTCCGGCGTGCGCACCCCGGCGAAGGCCGGCGCATTCTGCGCGCCGGCTTCGACAGCTCCGACTCCGCATGGTCAGGGCGTTTCGTGGTACCCGCGCTCCCTCCGCCTACCACCGTCGCCCCACGTTCACCACGGGCTGACGCACCCCGCCTTCCCTCATAAAAGTCAGACTTTTAATATTGAACACGTCAGGTGACAGACGGCGCTCGATCCTTCACAAGGTGATGACTTACGATCCCGCGATCCCGGAGCGGACCGGCCGAGGCCGCCGCGTCCCACCCCCGGGCACGCCCGGCGGCGCACACCGCCCGCGCCGGGCCGAGCGCGGTGTGGCCGGGTGTCGCCGCCCGCGAGACGCTGGAGGCCGAGGGGAACGACATCCATCGGTGTCGAAGCCGCGCGCCGAGTGGTTCGAGGAGCGGTCGCACGCCTGCCGCGAGCGTGTCCTTCCGCCGTCCGTGCGGGCCCGCGTCGCAATCGAGGGCGGGATCGATCCGGCGGGGTACCGGTTCCCAGAGGGCGCCGGACGCATCGCCTCCCTCGAACGTCCCGGCGCCCGCGCCGACACCCGGACTCGTCGCGCCGCCCATCGCCTCACCCCGACAACGTCGCCGCGAAAGCCCGGGAATCCCTGGCCGCCGCGCGCGGTTGATCAGACGGCAGGAAAGAAGATGATCACAGTGAACGAAGCGACCGCGACCGCGGGAGCCCTTGAGCGCCTCTCCGACGAAGGCGTCTCGATCTGGCTGGACGACCTCTCGCGCAGTCGGATCACCTCCGGCGACCTCGCCGGACTCGTCGAGAAGAAGCATGTGGTGGGCGTGACCACCAACCCCTCGATCTTCCAGGCCGCCATCGGCTCCGGCGAGGGCTACCAGGAGCAGCTCGCCGAGCTGGCGGCGCGGGGCGTCCCGGCGGACGAGGCCGTACGGATGATGACGACCGCGGATGTGCGGGCGGCCGCCGACGTCCTGCGCCCGGTGCACGAGGCGACCGGCGGCCGCGACGGCCGGGTCTCGATCGAGGTCGACCCCCGGCTCGCCCACGACACGCGGGCCACCGTCGCCGAGGCGCGGCAGCTGGCCTGGCTGGTGGACCGCCCCAATGTCATGATCAAGATCCCGGCGACGAAGGCGGGGCTGCCGGCGATCACCGAGGTCCTCGGCCTGGGCATCAGCGTCAACGTCACGCTGATCTTCTCCCTGGAGCGTTACCGCGAGGTCATGGACGCCTACCTCGCCGGCCTGGAGAGGGCGCGGACGCGCGGCCTGGACCTGTCCGCGATCCACTCGGTCGCCTCCTTCTTCGTCTCCCGCGTCGACAGCGAGATCGACAAGCGGCTGACGGTACTCGGCACGGCCGAGGCCCTGGCGCTGAAGGGGAGGGCGGCGCTGGCCAACGCGCGGCTCGCCTACGAGGCGTACGAGGAGGTCTTCGGCGGTGAGCGCTTCGGCGCCCTCACCGGCGAGGGTGCCAACCGCCAGCGCCCGCTGTGGGCCTCCACCGGGGTGAAGGACCCGGCGTACAAGGACACGCTGTACGTGGACGAACTGGTCGCCCCCGGCACGGTCAACACCATGCCGGAGGCCACGCTCGACGCCACCGCCGATCACGGCGACATCCACGGCGACACGGTGACCGGCGGCTACGACCGCGCCCGCGCCGACCTCGCCGCCGTCGAGGGACTCGGGATCTCCTACGACGAGGTGGTGGCGCGGTTGGAGGACGAGGGCGTCGCCAAGTTCCGGGCGGCCTGGCAGGACCTGCTGGACGCCGTGACGAAGTCGATGGACGGCAAGGGAGTTGAGGCGCGATGACCAGCACGCCCGACCAGGGGACGGCACCGGAGGAGGCGTCCGCCCCGGTCATGCCCGCACCGGAGGAGCTGCACGTCCCGGTCCTGCCGGCGTCGGAGTGGGTGAACCCGCTGCGGGACGAGCGCGATCGACGTCTCCCGCGGATCGCCGGGCCGTCCGGCCTCGTCATCTTCGGTGTCACCGGCGACCTGTCCCGCAAGAAGCTGATGCCGGCCGTCTACGACCTGGCCAACCGCGGTCTGCTGCCGCCGGGTTTCTCGCTCGTCGGCTTCGCCCGCCGCGACTGGGAGGACCAGGACTTCGCGCAGGTCGTGCACGACGCGGTGCGCGAGCACTCCCGCACGGAGTTCCGCGAGGAGGTCTGGCAGCAGCTCGCCGAGGGCATGCGGTTCGTCCCCGGCGACTTCGACGACGACACCGCCTTCAAGCAACTGCGGGAGGCCGTCGAGGAGCTGGACACCTCCCGGGGCACCGGCGGCAACTTCGCCTTCTACCTCTCCGTACCGCCCAAGTTCTTCCCGAAGGTCGTCCGGCAGCTGAAGCGGCACGGCCTGGCGAACGCGCCGGAGGGCGCCTGGCGGCGCGCGGTCATCGAGAAGCCGTTCGGCCACGACCTGGCCAGCGCCCGGGAGCTCAACCGGGTGGTGCACGACGTGTTCGACCCGGAACAGGTGTTCCGCATCGACCACTACCTCGGCAAGGAGACCGTCCAGAACATCCTGGCGCTGCGTTTCCCCAACCAGATGTACGAGCCGATCTGGAACCGGTCGTACGTCGACCATGTGCAGATCACCATGGCGGAGGACATCGGCATCGGCGGCCGGGCGGGCTACTACGACGGCATCGGCTCGGCCCGTGACGTCATCCAGAACCACCTGATCCAGCTCATGGCGCTGACCGCGATGGAGGAGCCCATCGCCTTCGACGCCGAGGCGCTGCTCACCGAGAAGCTCAAGGTGCTGAAGTCGGTGCGGCTGCCGGAGGACCTGGGCGCGCACACCGTCCGGGGGCAGTACGCGCAGGGCTGGCAGGGCGGCGAGAAGGTGGTCGGCTATCTCCAGGAGGAGGGCATCGACCCGGGGTCGACGACCGACACCTACGCGGCGGTCAGACTGGAGATCGACAACCGCCGTTGGGCGGGCGTGCCGTTCTATCTGCGGACCGGCAAGCGGCTGGGCCGCCGGGTGACCGAGATCGCGGTGGTGTTCAAGCGCGCCCCGCACTCCCCGTTCGACTCCACCGCCACCGAGGAACTGGGCCAGAACGCGATCGTCATCCGGGTCCAGCCCGACGAGGGCATGACGGTGCGGTTCGGTTCCAAGGTCCCGGGTACCTCGATGGAGATCCGGGACGTGACGATGGACTTCGCGTACGGCGAGTCGTTCACGGAGTCCAGCCCGGAGGCGTACGAGCGGCTCATCCTGGACGTGCTGCTCGGCGACGCCAATCTGTTCCCCCGTCACCAGGAAGTGGAAGAGTCCTGGAAGATCCTCGACCCGATCGAGGAGTACTGGGCGGCGCACGGCCGGCCGGCCCAGTACCCGTCGGGCAGCTGGGGACCCGAGGAAGCCGACGAGATGCTCGCACGAGACGGACGGAGCTGGCGCAGGCCATGAAGATCGACCTGACCGACACCACGGCAAGCAAGATCAACAAGGCGTTGGTGCAGGGCCGCCACGCCATCGGCACACCCGCCGTGGGCATGGTCCTGACCATGGTGGTCGTCACCGACGAGGAGAACGCCTACGACTCGATCAAGGCCGCCGAGGAGGCCTCGCACGAGCATCCCTCGCGGACCCTGGTCGTCATCAAGCGGCACGCCCGTACCCCGCGCGACCGCACCAACTCCCGCCTCGACGCCGAGGTACGGGTGGGCGCGGACGCCGGCACCGGCGAGACGGTCGTGCTGCGCACCTACGGCGAGGTGTCCGACCACGCCGACTCGGTGGTGCTGCCGCTGCTGCTGCCGGACGCGCCGGTCGTGGTGTGGTGGCCGGTGAACGCGCCCGACGTGCCCGCCAAGGACCCGCTGGGCGCACTCGCCCAGCGCCGCATCACCGACATGTACGCCGTCGACCAGCCCCTGAAGGCGCTGGAGGCGCGGGCGAAGTCGTACGCGCCCGGCGACACGGACCTCGCCTGGACCCGGCTGACGCCCTGGCGTTCGATGCTGGCCGCGGCCCTGGACCAGGCGCGGACGAAGATCTCCTCGGCGACCGTGGAGAGCGAGGCCGACAACCCCAGCGCCGAACTGCTCGCCCGCTGGCTGGAGGCCCGGCTGAAGGTCGGGGTGAACCGCGTGGTCACCGCGGGCCCGGTGGTCACGGCCGTGCGGCTCGGCGTCGCGGGCGGCGAGATCGTGATCGACCGCCCCGAGGGCCCGCTGGCCACGCTGTCCCTGCCGGGCCAGCCCCCGCGCACCCTGGCGCTGAAGGTCCGCCCCACCTCCGAACTCATCGCCGAGGAGCTTCGCCGCCTCGACGCGGACGAGATGTACGCCGTGGCGCTGCGCGGCGAAGGCACCAAGGAGACCCCCACCCATGTCTGACTCCCCCAGGCTCACCCGGCGCCCGCAGTGGACCGCGCTGGCCGACCACCGCGCCGGATGGCAGCAGGGCCCGCAGCTGCGTGAGCTGTTCGCGTCCGACCCGGAGCGCGCGGAGCGCTACGTGGTGCGCGTCGGCGATCTGCGGATCGACTACTCCAAGCACCTCGTGACCGACGAGACCCTCGCCCTCCTCCAGGAACTGGCCGTCGCCACCGACGTGTTCGGGCTGCGGGACGCGATGTTCCGCGGCGAGAAGATCAACACCACCGAGGACCGGGCGGTGCTGCACACCGCGCTGCGCGCCCCGCGGGACGCGGTGGTCGAGGTCGACGGCGAGAACGTGGTGCCCGGTGTGCACGCCGTCCTGGACCGGATGGCCGCCTTCGCCGGCCGGAT
>NZ_JBSFIA010000027.1:53234-133815 GCF_053597355.1 Streptomyces sp. NPDC001443 | reverse complement strand
TGGTAGCTCCGCTACAAGGACCTTCCGGCGCCTTGCGATCGCACGCACCGGACACCGCCCGCTGATCGGACCCCACTTTTGTTCGGAGCTCTAAGGCGCTGGGGGAGGACGGCACCGCCCCCTGCTCACCGGAGCGATGAACAGGGGCATCGGACCGTCCGGGCCGGACCGGAGGTCCGAGAGCGTGAGGCGCTGTTCATCAGCGGCCTCCGGCCGCGGGCCGCCCCCGCATCCCCGGACCACGCACCGGATGCGTGCCGCCCGGCAGTGGAGCGAGAGCGGGTGAGCAGAACACCCGACACCGTCCGGGGTGTTCGGCCGAGCGAGCACTGTCCTGGCAACAGGACGCACTCCCGTTCAGTCCTCGAGGGACGGTCCGGATGCCGGGCCAGGAGTGCCGCGGGCGTTGAACGGCCTTGAGGGGAAGCCATGTTGACTTGCCGTCGGCCGATGGCCCGATGACCACTGCACCGAACCCCGGATGTGCGGGCCGGGGCCCGGCTGAGAGCATGGTCGGCATGGCTCAGACACCCGCCGACACCCGCATACCCACCCGCTCGTCCCGCAGGACCGTGCCGACCTGGGTGGTGGTGTCCACGGTGTGCGCGGGACAGTTCCTCGTCGTCCTCGACGTGTCGGTGGTCAACACCGCGCTGCCGTCGATGCGGGCCGGCCTGGGGCTCAGCGCGATCGGGTTGCAGTGGGTGGTCAACGCGTACTCGATCGCTTTCGCCGGGTTCATGCTGCTCGGCGGCCGGGCCGGGGACCTGTTCGGGCGCAAGCGGATGTTCCTCGTCGGGCTCTCCCTGTTCACGGCCGCTTCCCTGGCGGGCGGACTCGCCCAGGAGGGCTGGCAACTGCTCGCCGCCCGGGCCGTCCAGGGCCTCGGCGCGGCCGTGCTCGCCCCGTCCACGCTCACCCTGCTCACCTCGGCCGTGTCCGAAGGGCCCGCGCGGGTGCGGGTCATCGGGACCTGGACGGCGGTCGGTGCGAGCGGCGGTGCGGTCGGTGGCGCGGTCGGCGGAGTGCTCACCGATCTGATTTCCTGGCGCTGGGTGCTGCTCATCAACGTGCCCGTCGGTGCGCTCGTCCTCGCGGCGGGCGTCCGCTGGCTGACCGAGAGCCGTGGCGGCGAGCGGCGGCGGCTCGATCTGCCGGGCGCGCTGCTCGTCACGGCGGGCCTCGCCACGCTCGCGTACGGGATCGTGCAGACCGAGGTCGAAGGGTGGACGGCACCCGCGACGTTCGTGCCACTCGCTGCAGGGCTGCTGCTCATCGTGGCGTTCCTCCTGGTCGAGGCGCGGACCAAGGCTCCGCTGATGCCGCTCGGGCTCTTCCGGGTGCGGTCGGTGGCGGCGGCGAACGCGACGATGATGATCTCCGGCGCGGCCATGTTCGCCATGTGGTTCTTCATGACGGTGTACGCGCAGAACGTGCTCGGCTACTCGCCGGTCCAGGCCGGATTCGCCCTCGTGCCGTCGTCGTTGACGGGGGTCGTCGGCTCGAAGCTGGCGCCGCGCCTGATGCCGCTGATCGGGGCGAAGAACGTCACGGTCGTCGGGCTCCTGGTAGCCGCGGCCGGGGTCGGCTGGCAGTCGACGATGACCCCGGACGGCTCGTATGTCACGTCGATCCTGCTGCCGGGCATGCTGATGATGCTCGGTGCGGGCCTGGCCTCGACGCCTCTCTCGTCCCTGGCGACGTCGGGTGCTGCGCCCGGTGACGTGGGCCTGGTGTCCGGTCTTGTCAACACGTCGCGCACGATGGGCGGCGCGCTCGGCCTGTCGATCCTGTCGACGGTCGCGGCGGCGCGCACGGCCGGGGCGCCGGGTGCGGCGGCCCTCACGGACGGGTACGCGGCCGCGTTCCGCGCGAGTGGGCTGATTCTGCTCGGCGGCGTGGTGCTCGTCCTGCTGTGGATGCCCAGGGGCGACCGGGAACGATGACTCGCCGGATCGGCCGGAGGCTCCAACTTCCCTAATGTATACGGCAGTTGCTCGTGACGGGCCGCGCTCCGGCGGTCCGGAGCGGCAATGTGCGGCGAGGGCGCGCATGCAGTTGCTCCGACTCCGGAGCCGCCCCGGTCCGCCTCCCCCTCGGGGCAACGGCGGGCGAGGTAGTGATCCAGGGCACAAAAGCTGCCCTTCCCTCAAGATCGAAGCAAACGCTAGGCTTCCTTTCCGAAGCGAACCGGACAGTTGGTTTTTGAGACAGGCCGACCTTTTCTGAACCTTCCCTAGGAGAGCTCCATGCTTTCGCCTGTAGTGATCCTGAACGACGAACTTCCCGATACTGTCGCGAGCGGCCGGAAGGCTGCGTGCGACGTTCGCCAGGTTGACGGCCGTGGTGACTTGGCGCTGTCCGGTGCGGATGCCGTGATCGTGCGCAGCGACACCCAGGTGCTCGGCGTGCGCCGTGGCTGCACGTC
The DNA here is from genome assembly GCF_053597355.1 of Streptomyces sp. NPDC001443. NCBI lineage: Bacteria > Bacillati > Actinomycetota > Actinomycetes > Kitasatosporales > Streptomycetaceae > Streptomyces > Streptomyces sp. NPDC001443. The sequence goes on along the minus strand of NZ_JBSFIA010000027.1, from coordinate 131,387 downwards.
GTTGGCCGCACCGGGTGGGCCTGGACGACACGGACCCCGTCGCTGTTGTCGGGTGCGGCGCTGTCGTGGCTGACGCTCCCGATCACGGCACCTCGAGCGTCCCCGCATTCGAGGTGGGCCTCGTCCTTGCCCCTGCTCGCCGCATCATGGCTGCGGAACGCTTCCTTCAAGCCGACGAGTGACGCGGACGGATCTCGTAGGTCTCGAACTGGCTGGTCGCACCACGGGGTTCCTCGTGCCCGCCCCGTACGCCGGCACCGTCGGCGAGGATCTCCGCTTCGGCGGGCTTGACGAACTCCTCGCGGCGGGCAGGGTCGTCACCCTGTCCTGTCGTAGACCACCGGTACCGCAAGGCTCATCAGGGCTCAGGGACTGTCGCCGACGTGACCGCCGTGCACCTGGTCAACTCGGCACGTGGCAGTCTCGACCATGAGTCCGCGCTCGTCGAGGCACTTCGCAAAGGCCGCTTGACGAGCACCGTTTCGGACATCGTACACCTTTGAACTTCCGGGTATGTCGGCGCCGCCGAACGTCCTGGGGGCACCTCACCTCGGGGCCGGTACATCCGATGCTCGGCCCCGAGCAGGCCGGGCCGCCATCCGTACGGTCCTGGCTGCACCGGCCCCGGCACCCACCACCGCCTGAGCACCCGCACCCGCCCCGCATGTTGGAGAAACCTTGACCACTCCCTGCTCGGCCGAGACCGTGCGCTCCCTGTTACCCAGGGCCCGCGATGACCTCGCGGAACTGGTCGCGCTGCGCACCGTCGTCGGTATCTCGCCACCGGACCAGTTCGATCGCGCGGCCGACCGGATCGCCGCCATGCTCGCGGATGCCGGTTTCCCCGAGACCCGACTGCTCCCCACCGATGAGGGTCCCAAGACGGTGTACGCTCGCCGGCCCGGGCCCCCCGGCGCACCGTGCGTGGTGCTTTACGCGCACTACGACGTCGTCTCCGCACAGGACGAAGCCTCTTGGCGTACACCCCCGTTCGAACTGACCGAACGCGAGGGGCGTTGGTACGGCCGGGGCAGTGCGGACTGCAAGGGCAACGTCGTCATGCACCTCACGGCGTTACGCGCGCTTCAGGAAGCCCTGCCTCACGAGCCCTACCCGGACATCGACCTGGCCGTCCTCGTCGACGGCTGTGAGGAACCCGGCGACGGCAGCCTCGAGAAAGTGCTGCGAGCCCATCCGGACCTGCCGACGCCGGACGTGGTCGTCGTCGCCGACACCGGGAACGTCGAGTCCGGCATTCCCACCCTCACCACCTCCCTGCGAGGCATGGCGGTGGTGGAGATCGAGCTCTCCACGCTGTCCAAGACGCTGCACTCGGGCCAGTTCGGCGGGCCCGTGCCCGACGCCATGACCGCTCTGATCCGTCTCCTGGCCACGTTGCACGACAGCGAGGGGACACCCTGTGTGCCGGGGCCCGGCACCGGTGGGACGGCGCGACCCCGTGCCGCCGCCGAGTACTCCGAGACGGACCTGCGCGCCGATGCCGGCGTCCTGGCCGGTGTCGCGCTCATCGGCACCGGCAGCATCGCCGACCGGCTGTGGAGCCGGCCCGCCATCACCGTGCTCGCCGTGCAGTCGCCGCAACTCGACGACGCCGTTCCCGCGTTGCTGCCCTCGGCGAAAGCGCTGATCAGCGTGCGCACCCCGCCTGGTGCGGACGTGTCCCGGGTCCACGAGGAACTGGCCGATCACTTGCGTCGGCAGGTGCCTTGGGGCGCGCACATGAAAATCCGGCGTGTCACAAGCGGCCCGTCCTTCCTCGCCGACTCCGGGGGACGGGCCCATGCCGAGATGCGCGACGCCCTGCACGAGGCCTTCGGCGTACCGGCCCGCGACGTGGGGGCCGGTGGCTCCATCGCCGTCTGCTCCGTCCTCCGGAGGCTCTATCCGGACACGGAGATCCTCCTGTGCGGCGTCGAGGACCCGCCCTCGCAGATCCACGGCATCGACGAGAGCGTGAGCCCGAACGAGATCGCCTCTCTGGCTCATGCCGAAGTCCTCTTCCTGCGCCGCCTCGCCGCCCTGCGGACGAACCCGCGCAGATCAGGTGAAGACGCTCCCCGTCTGTCGTCGGCCGGCCTGCAGGGGGACCGATGATCTACCAGCACGCCTGCGAAATCGTCACCGACGAGGTCTTCCTCGAACTGGACGGCATCCTGCCGGACCGTCAGCTCTTCCTGAAGCTGGAAGGGATGAACCCGGCCGGGTCGGTAAAGCTCAAGTCCGCGCTGGGCATGGTGGAGGACGCCGAACGCAAGGGTGTGCTCCTGCCCGGCGGCCGGATCGTCGAGTCCTCCTCCGGCAGCCTCGGCATCGCCCTGTCCATGATCGCCGCCTCGCGCGGATATCACTTCACCTGCGTGACCGACCCGAACATCTCCCCGCACAGTCTGGCGCTTCTCCGCGCCTTGGGAACCGAGGTCATCCAGGTCACGCAGAAGGACCACAACGGCGGCTACCTCGGCACCCGCATCGCCCTCATCCATGAGATGACCGGGTCCGACCCGAACCTCGTGTGGCTCAACCAGTACGCCAACCCCGCCAACGCGCAGGCACACGCGCAGCGGACCGCCACCTCGATACTCAAGAACATCGGGCACGTCGACACCCTGCTGGTCGGTGCCGGAACCACCGGCACCCTCATGGGCTGCACGCGTCACTTCCGTATGTTCTCCCCCTGGACGAGGATCGTCGCAGTGGACACCGCCGGATCGGTCACCTTCGGCGGCCCGCCCGGCCCACGCCACATCCCCGGCCTCGGCACCAGCCGCCGTCCCGAACTGTGCCGGCCCGAGCAGGTGGACGAGGTGATCCTCGTCGACGAGCGCGACGCCGTACGCATGTGCCGACGCATGGCCCTTGAACACGGACTGCCGCTCGGCGGCTCCACCGGATCCGTGCTCGCCGCCCTGGAATCGATTGCCGACAGAGTCCCCACGGGCTCGCGCGTGGTGGCGCTCTCCCCGGACATGGGCGACCGCTACGTCAAGACGATCTACGACGACATGTGGGTGGCCGACACCTTCGGCACGGGTGTCCTCGACGACTCCGCCGGACGTCCCGTCGCCGTGTGACCCGATGCCTGCGTCCTCGCCAGGCCACACCCGCACCCCTGCTGAGACCAGCAACCAGACAAGGGAAATTTCTGCATGTTCGACTTCCACGTCGTGGGCGGCGCCGCCCTGCGCACCCTCATCGACGCCTCTCGTCCCGACATCGTCGAGACGGTCCGCTCCGCCTACCTCACCCACGGTGACGGCGAATCGGTCAACCCGAACAGCTACTTCCTGCGCTTCCCGGAGAAGCCGGACGCCCGCATCATCGCGTTGCCCGCCCACCTCGGTGGCGACTACGGCGTCTCAGGGATCAAGTGGATCGCCAGTTACCCGCGTAACATCGAGCGCAACATCCCACGCGCCTCGGCCGCACTGCTGCTCAACGACTACGAGACGGGCTACCCCTTCGCCTGCCTGGAGGCGTCCCAGATCAGCTCCGCCCGCACCGCCGCGTCCGCCGTCCTGGGCGCCCAGGAACTGACGGGTGGTCGTACCGCGGACCGAATATGCCTGGTGGGCGCAGGGATCATCGCGCGTAACATCGCCGAATTCTTCGCCGGACAGTCGTGGACCGTGAACCGCTTCGTCGTGCACGACCGGAACGCTTCCTACGCGGATGCGCTCACCCGGCACATCGGTGAACTCGGATACGGTGCCGAGCGCGCGGACTCTTTCGAACAGGCCACGGCTGACGCCGACATCGTCGTCTTCGCCACGACCGCGCCCGAGCCCTGGGTGACCCGGCCCGATGCCTTCGCCGCCGGACAGACCGTCCTCAACATCTCGCTGCGAGACCTCGGCGCGGACGTCATCGCCGGTGCGCAGAACATCCTCGACGACGTCGACCACTGCCTGACGGCCAACACCTCCCCGCACCTGGCGGAACAGCAGCTCGGGCACCGCGACTTCATCGACGGCACCCTCGCGCACGTGATCCGCGGCGAGGTCGCCCCCGCAGCCGACCGACCGCGCATCTTCTCGCCCTTCGGCCTCGGTGTCCTCGACCTCGCCGTCGGACAGCGCCTCTACCAGCAGGCCGTCGACAAGGGCCTCGCGGTCTCGGTGCCGGACTTCTTCGGCGAGACGGAGCGCTGGAGCTGACGCTCGCACGCGCTCACTTCCCGTCTCACGAAAGGTCACCATGCCGAACACCACCACCCTTGCAGCTCTCAAGTCCTCCGGATCCGCGCAGAGTGCGGAACTGGCCGCCCTCGCGGCCGGCCACGCTCAGCGATTCCCCTGGTACCGCGAACTCCTTCTGCGCCGCGGAGCCCTGGGCTCCGGAGACCTGTCCGATCTTCCTCTCGTGGACACCGGCCTGCTCGGCGCGCACTACTACACCGCCGATTACCCCCAGTTGCCGGGTGCCTCTGCCTACCGCACCTCGGGAACCTCTGGCGGACAGCGCAAGCGCATCCTCTACTCGACCGCTGATGACGACGCGTACATTGCCCAACGCCGCGCACTGTTCGGGGAGTTCACCGCGTCGGTGCCGCGTGGCGCGGTGGCCGTCGCGGACCTCGGCACCGGCCACGCCGCCGCCTCGGCCCGACGTGTCTTCGTGGAACTCGGCTACGAGGCTCACGACATCGACTTCACCCGTCCTGTGGAAGATCACGTCGCGAAGCTCAACGCGTGGCGACCCGACGTCTTCTTCACCATGCCGATGATCCTCGACCGGCTCCTCCAGGCCCGGCCCGCTCTGGACATCCGGCCGCAGAAGATCATGGTCGTGGGCGATGTCGCGCCCCCCGCGTGGCGTGCCCACGTGGCCGAACGATTCGGCCTGCGGTCCGAGGACGTCCTGGACGTGTTCGGCTCGATCGAGATAGGGGCCATCGGCCATTCGTGCGCCGAGACGGGCCTGTACCACTTCCACGACCACATCGTTCCCGAAGTCCTGACTCCCGAAGAGCTGAGCCGGCACACCGAGAACGAACTGGTCCCGTCCCGGCAGGAGGGCAGCGGGGCGCTCCTGCTCACGTCCTTCACCCGTGACTACTTCCCCGCGGTGCGTTACGTGACCGGCGACGCCGTCACCGGTCTGCGCCGCATCCACCACAAGGGCCGCGAGGTGTTCGCGTTCGAACGCATCGACGGACGGCTCGCCGGCGACTTCAAGCACGGTGAGCGGATCAGCAACCACGACTTGGCGCAGATCATGGCGGAGGTCTTCCCCGGCCACCCGTTCGAGGCGGGTGACGATGACGGCCTGGTCATCAGGGTCGTCGCCGAAACGGTGGACGACCACCAGGTCACCGCGGTCCGCGCGGCCGTGGACCGGCGGGCTCCCGATGTCGCGCAGATGATCGCGTCCGGACTGGTCGGACCGGTGCGCGTGCAGGCCGTCACGCCGGACGGACTCCGGTCGGGCCAGGCCAAGCGACGCCTCGACCTGAAGGAGGGCTGACCGGTGTGCGGAATAGCTGGAACAGTGTCCCTGGGACATGCTTCTGCCCACACCTCGTACGCCCTCGCCGCCTGTGCGGCCATGGCGCACCGGGGTCCGGACGAGACGGGGTCCTTCACCACTTCGGACGCGTCCCTGGCGATGTGCAGGCTGAAGGTCATCGGCCTGCACGACGGCTCCCAGCCCGTCTTCAGCGACGACGGCACGGTCGTATGCGTCCTCAACGGTGAGATCTACAACCACCAGGAACTGCGCGCCTTCCTCGCCTCGCGAGGACGCCCGGTCCACGGCGGCAGCGACGCGCAAGTGCTGCCGCACCTCTACCAGGAACTGGGCGAGCACTTCGTCGAGCGGCTGCACGGCATGTTCGCCGTCGCCGTGTACGACACCCGTGAGGACCGGCTCGTCCTGGCCACCGACCGGGTCGGCAAGAAGCCGCTGTTCTACGCGAAGCCGGACGGTGATTCGGTGGCGTTCGCGTCGGAGCTGCCCGCGCTGATGCTGCACCCCGGCATCGGCCGGGACATAGACCCCCTCGCCGTGGACCAGTACCTCGGTTACCGGGTGGTCCCCGCGCCGCACACGATCTACCGGCACGTCCGCAAACTGGAGCCGGCGACGATCCTGGTCCTGGAACGGGGTCGGCCCGAACGGCGCCGCAGGTACTGGCAGTTCGACTTCACCGCCGAGCTCACCGACCTGCCGCAGGCCGATATCGACGACCGCATCGACGCGCTGCTCCAGCAGGCCGTGCAGGACCGGTTGGAGTCGGAGGTGCCGCTCGGCGCGATGCTCAGCGGCGGGCTCGACTCCAGCCTCGTGGTGGCCATGGCCACCAGACAGCTCGGCAGGCCCCTGCACACGTTCTCCGTCGGGTTCGAGCACGCTGCCTTCGACGAGTCGGTGCACGCTCGTGCCGTGGCCGAGCACTGCGGCACCCGGCACCACACGTACCGGATCGGTCCGCAGGACGCGATGGAGGCCGTCGACACCATCCTCAGCCACATGGGGGAGCCGTACGCCTTTCCCTCCGCGATCGCGGCCTCCTGCATGTACAAGCTGGCCAGGCAGTACGTGACCGTGGTGCTGACCGGTGACGGATCCGACGAGATCTTCTGCGGCTACGGCCGGTACCAGCGCCTGCGCGACCTCTCGGCGGGAGGGAGCCTCGCCGATCGCTACGAGGGCGTCCTGCTGGACGGCGTTCCCCAGGCGCTCAAGAGCCGACTGTACGCGGCCGACTTCGCCGCACGGCTGCCGCGCCAACCGCACAATTACCTGCGGGCCCGCTTCGACCGCACCGACCCCTCGGTCCCCGACCTGGACCGCGCCATGCAGGTCGACAGCGGATTCTGGCTGTCCGACGCCCAGTTGGTGAAGATCGACCGGATGTCGATGGCGCACTCCGTCGAACCCCGCAGCCCTCTGCTCGACCACCGGCTGATCGACTTCGTGACCCGTATTCCCGCGGACCGCAAGCTCGTCGGCCGCCAGGAGAAGGCCCCGCTCAAGCGGGTGGCCGCCCGTTACCTGCCCCGACAGATCCTGGACCGCCGCAAGCAGGAACTGGCCGTGCCCCTGGAGAGCTGGCTGGGCACGGAGCTGCGGTCCACGATCAGTGACACTCTGACATCCGAAGCCGCCCTGGAACGTGGCTACTTCGACCCGGATGCCCTGCGCTCCACTGTCCACGAGTTCCGCCCCGAGCACAGCTACGCGCTGTGGACGCTCTACATGCTTGAGCGCTGGCACCAACTGCAAGAGGACAGCACGGCCCGTGACAAGGCCGTTGTCGCCCACGCCTGACGCCCGGGTCCTCCACCGGCCACCGGCCTGTCCGAATCCGTAAACGAGCAAAGGAACCGCCATGTCATCCTCTGCATCACTTCTGGGTACCGTGCCCATGCCGGCCGAGGCGGCCCGGCTCAAGCGCACCTTCGACGCCGACCGACTGCTGCGCGAACTCACCTCGGTGCGTGAGCACACCTGGGACCAGCAGCGCGTCTACACCGAGGACGGCGTCGGTGCCTCGACCGACGTCGACTGGCGCTGCCTCGCCCTGCGCAGTCCCGGCGGCGACGGCGACCGCACCGACCCGGGCGGTCCCGGTCCGCAGGACTTCGCGGACACCGTCTGGCTCGACCGCATCCCGTACGTCCGCGACGTCCTGGAGTCCATCCCGGCTCCGCTGCACGCGGTCCGGTTCATGGCGCTCGGCCCGGACACGGTCGGAATCGACCACACCGACCCCAAGTACGGGCCGCGCTGGGGCGTCGGCCGGCTGCACGTGCCGGTCGTGACCAACCCCGAAGCCGTGCTCGTCCTCGACGGTGTCGAGCACCGTTGGCAGCCGGGAGAATTCTGGTTCGGCGACTTCAGCCGCACCCACCGCGTACAGAACACCGGCAGCGACGCCCGGGTGCACCTGGTCATCGACGTCCTGGTCACCCCGGGACTGGTGGCCCTCTTCCCCGAGACCTGGCAGGAGTACTTCCGCGACGGCGAGATCCTCTTCAACCGTCAGGAGTGCCCCCAGACCGCCGAAGAACGCCGACGGCTCGGAACCACCCGCTTCTCCCTGCCCGCCACGTTCCACCTGTGGGAGGACGACACCGCGCTCTCGGCCGACCTGCCCCAGGAGACGGCGACCCTTGCAGAGGACGGCGAACGCATGGTCCTGCGCCTGGCGGGTGACCGGGTCTTCGCGCTGGTGCACCTCGGCGACCACGAGTACCGCTTCGCCGGCTGGAGCGAGGAGCGCACCCTCCAGGTCTTTCCCGACGGGCCGGACCCCCGGGTCGTCCTGCGCACCCGTGAGGGCAGCCAGGTCCACGAGCTGATCCTGTCCGCCGAACGCCTCTCCGCCTGATCCACCACCGTGCGGGACGCGACGCGCTCGCGTCCCGCACCCGAACTGAGGAAAGTCATGACAGCCGTTGTCGTCATCACCGACCTGGTCGTGCTGGCCAAGCACCTACGTCTTCTGGACCTGACCGAACAGCGCGGCGTGACACCGCTGTTCGTGTTCGGGCCCGAGACACCCGCCGAGGAACTCGCCCGGCACCGCAGTGACCCGGCACACCCGCTCTCCCGCATCCCGGACGAGGGCCTTCGCCACGTCACGGACACGTCGCTCGACACGGTGCTGCGCGCGGTCACGCCATGGCTGCACGAGCACTCGGTGCGTGCGGTGCTGAACGTCGGTGAGGTGTTCGTGGAGGCCGCCGGGGCTCTTGCCCAGACCCTCGGCCTGCCCGGTCCCGGGACGCATGCGGCGCAGGTCTGCCGCAACAAGGTGCTCCAGCGGCTGGCAGCGCCCGCCCTGGCCCCGCGGTGGACCCTGTTGGACACGACGCGCAGTGCTGCCGCGGATGGCTGGGAGGTGTTCCCCGCCGTACTCAAACCGGCCTCGCGGATGTCGAGTTCGGGTGTCCGGGCGATCACGGAGCCGGCCGCCGTCGGCCCGCTCCTGCCCGACTACGGTGCGGATGAGCTGCTGTTGCTCGAGGAGCGGATCGAAGGCCGTGAGTTCTCCGTCGAGACGCTGGTACGTGACGGGCGTGTGCTGTGGGCGGGCATCACGGCGAAGGACACCAATGAATCCGGCACCTCGTTCTTCACCGAGACCGGCCACACCTCGCCCGCGCCACACCTCACCCCGGACCAGGAGCGGCTGCTGCTCGGGGCCAACACGGAGTTCCTGCGGTCCGTCCGGTTCGGCACCGGCATGAGCCACGCCGAGTTCCGGCTGACCGCCGATGACCGGGTGGTCCTGATGGAGGCCGCCGCCCGCCCGCCCGGTGACGCGATCACGCGGCTGTGGCGGCTGGCCACCGGTATGGATCTCGACGCGGCCCTGCTGGACCTCGTGCTCGGTGTCGAACCGGTCATCGCGTCACCGCGGCGTCGGGCCCGGCAGGCCTATCTCGACCACCCCCGTGGCCTCCTCGCGGACGTGACCGCAGACGGCGTACCCGTGCACTGGGTCAGTGAGCAGGGCCAGTGGCCGGACCTGCTGCCGATCCCGAAGGAGGCACCGCCACGGGGGCACGCGGTCCTGGTGAGCCGCCACCACGGCGACGTGCTGGGCGACCAGTCCGACTCCAAGGGCCGGTCGGTCTCCGTCGTCCTGGACGCTCCGCTCGACGACGACATCGACGCTGCCGTGCTCGGGGCGATCCGGTCCATCACGATCCACACCGTGCCTGTCGAGGCGCCGGAAGAGGCCGTCCGTTGACCGGTCGCACCGGCACTGCCGACACCGCCCGTGCGGTGTGCAACGTCGCCGACGCACAGGCGGTGGCCCGACTTGTCGAAGCCCGCCCTGCCCCGGAGACCGTAGCGCCCACAGGCGATGTCGTCCCCGGCACGACCGTGCGGACGATTCCCGTCTCCGGGCCGCCCATGCCGTGGCAGCAGCCGAGGCCGCTGCCGATGATGCTTCCGGTACCGCCGGCAGCACGCTTGTCACCGTGACGCACCTCGACGGGAAGCAGCACGGGCCACGAGCCTTCGGGCTCGGGCAGTGCTGGTTCACGGCTCCTCTGCCGGAGGTCACCCTGCGGGGCCGGCTCCGTGACGGCTGGACGACCGACGACCTGGCGTACGCCGGTGGCGGGAGTCCGATCACGGAGACGATCGGCCGCGGCGGCACGGCCGCCGCGGCCGTGCCCTCGCAGGATCGCTCCGCCGGCACACCTGCCGACATGATTCGACCCACCGAGCGCATGTACGGCGTCACACTGCGGGAACGTCCCGAGTGGCGGATTCCTGCGTCTGCTCACCGCGGTGCGCCATCCGGCACTTCAGCCAGCCCCGCATGATCTGGGAGAACCCCGTGACACCCTCGCCACCCTCCCGCCCGGACACGGCGACGGAGTCGGCCGTCGTCCCGGATGGCGCCGTCCGCCCGGCCGGGTCCCCCACGTCGTCCGGCTCCCTGCGCAACTGGCTCGCGGTCATCACCGTCGGCATGGGCGTCTTCGCCTTCACCACCACCGAGATGGTCCCGATCGGACTGCTCCCCGCCATGAGCCGCGACCTGGGCGCCTCCGAGGGCACTGTCGGGCTGTCGGTAACCCTGTACGGCGCGATCGCGGGCCTGTTCGCACCCTTGCTCACGGTGGCGACGCGCAGGCTCGATCGCCGCAGACTGCTCCTTCTGGTGCTCTGCGTCTTCGTCGGGGGGAACGTCTTCACCGCGCTGTCGTCGTCGTACGCGGTCCTGATGGTCTCGCGGCTGCTGACGGGATTCGCCCACGGCGTGATGTGGTCGATTGCAGCGAGCATCGCCATCCGCCTCGTCCCCTCGGACCAAGCGGTCCGTGCCACGGCGGTCGTCTTCAGCGGTATCTCCGTCGCATCCGTCGTCGGCGTGCCGTTCGGCACCCTCATCGGTCAGTCCAACTGGCGTACCGCGTTCTGGGCGATCGCCGGGATCGGTGTCCTGATCCTCGCCGCCGTGATCTTCCTCGTGCCGTCCCTCGAACCTCGTGCCGTGGTCCGCCTGGCCGAACTGCCCGAGCTGCTGCGGAACGGCAATCTCCGTATCGCCACCCTCGTCACAGCGACGATGGTGATCGGCCACTTCGCCGCGTACACGTACGTCGCGCCTTTCCTGGAGCGGGGCGCGGGCGTCCCGTCCGGCTGGGTCAGCGCTCTGCTCCTGCTGTACGGGGTGGCCGGCGTGGTCGGCAACTTCGCGGGCGGCGCGGCGGCGGCCCGCGCACTGCGTACCACCACCCTTGCCTGCATCCTGTTGCTCGCCACCGCCGTCGTACTCCTCGTGGCCAACGGCCGGTGGCATCCTGGGACGATCGCCCTGCTGCTGGTCTGGGGCATCGCCTACGCCGCGCTGCCGGTCTGCCTGCAGACCCTCGTCTTCGCCAGCGTTCCCCAGGCTCCCGAGGCGGCGACGTCGCTGTACATCTGCGCCTTCAACGTCTCCATCGCGCTGGGCGCACTGGCTGGAGGGTGGGTCGTGGACGCCTCCGGTCCGTCCGCGGTGATGTTCCTCGGCGCCGGATTCGGCGTGGTCGCCGCCCTGCTGATGACCCGGTACCGCGTCGCGCGCCCCGAGTAGCCCATCTTGTCCTTCCCCGCTCCAACTGTTCATCCGACGCTCCAAACGAAAGAGTTGTCATGCCGACACTGTCCCAAAAAGAACACGTGGTAATTGTGGATGCCTACTCGGGCGGCCGATACCTGATCCCGGCCTTCCAGGCTCTTGGATATCCGGTCATCCACATCGAGTCCGGATCGATCGGCCCCTTTTCTCATGACAACGAAGTGGCGGCGACCCGCGCCGAGATCCACCTGGTCAACGATGGGGACGTCAGCGCATTGGCTGAGACTCTGCGTGCGGCGTCAGCGCGGATCGTGCTGGCGGGGAGCGAGGGTGGAGTGCTCCTTGCCGATCAACTGGCAGACATCTTGGACCTGCCATTTCGCAATCATGTAGAACTGTCCATGGCGCGACGCGACAAGTTCGACATGCAAGAGCGTCTGCGGCAGGTGGGCGTGGCGAGCATCAAGCAGGCTCGCGTCACCGATGCCGAGGAGCTTGACACCTGGCTGACCTCACATGACGCATATCCCGTTGTGGTCAAGCCGCTGCTCAGCGCGGCGACAGAATGTGTGTTTGTGTGTCACTCGCGTGCTGAAGCCCATAAGGCTCTCGATGTGATCATCGGGAGCACCGACCTGTTCGGGAACCGGAACGATGCGGCGGTATGTCAGGAATTCCTGGTCGGTGTCGAGTATGTGATCAACGGCATCGCCTGCCAAGGGCGTTACTCCTTCACGGATTCATGGCAGTCCGACAAGGTCGACAACCACGGATTCCATGTCTACGACAAGCAGTACCTCTTCTGTGAAGAAGACCCGGGCTTTGCGGAGATAACCGAGTACGTTGGTGACGCGTGCCGCGCACTCGGGCTTGTGAACGGCCCCTTCCACGCCGAAGCGATGCTTACGGACAGGGGTCCCGTGTTGATCGAGGTCGGAGCGCGTATCGCGGGCGGCGCCGATCCGTACGTTGTCGAGAGCTGCCTGGGGCGCTCGCAGGTCGGATGGCTGGTACAGGCTTCACTGAACCCCGCCGCGTTCACTGAGGCCCGGGAAGTCCTGCCGCCTGTCCCGCGGTCCCAGAGGGCTGCTTACGCGTACCTGATCGCCAAGACGGAGGGGCGAGTTCGAGAAGCCGATCTCTCCAAATTCCTCAGTGTCGGCGGCGTGATGCATGTCAGTTATCGGTATGCACCGGGTGATCGCCAAATGATAACGAAGGATGCGATTACTGCCGCAGGTGTGGTCCTCCTGACCGCCGAGACCCAGGAAGAGCTCAACGATCGGGTGCGTCGGGTTCGAGAGATCGAGGCTTCGATGTACGAGGCGATCATCGACAGGGAATCGGCTTGATGAAGCACGCTGCCGCAGCGTCGGCTCATCGCGGCACCTTGTTTTTTGACCTCGACGGTTCTTCGGCGGGGTCCCGACGTTGAGCGGTCCGGCGGTTCGCCCGAATTTCCCCTCGGTGTGCGAGGGCGGGCCGCCGCGTGTCGCTGCGGGGTGAGGGGCGATGCGTTCTCAGCCTGCGAGTCGGAGCACGGCGATCGCGTGCCGGGGGCGTGACCTGTAGTGATCGGTCGGCGGTGACGACGCTCACCGCCGGCGAACCGGCGGCACGAACGCTGACCTCGCCGACCCGGGCGGGGGCGGTGCCGTCGCCCGTCCGGCCGTCCTGCCGGCAGCCGAAACCCGATTCCCGAAGCCGGGGAGCAGCCGGTCCGGCCGCCGCGAGCGAGCTGCTGGGCCTTCAGGCCGCGGACGGCGAGGCTCCGCGAGCCAGATGATCATTTGTCGGACACGGTCTGGTGGAGGCGGGGAGCCGTCTGGGAGTCAAACCTCAGAGCCGGCCCCAAACGGCTCCCAAGAAGCCCCGGAAAACCACTCAGGGGCCCGACCCGCTTTCGCGGATCAGGCCCCTGACCTGGTGTTTCGGCTGTCGGGGTGGCGGGATTCGAACCCACGACCTCTTTGTCCCGAAGCAAGTTGCACGGGGGAGCTGCCCAGGGGCGGTGTGCTTCCCGCCTGCGCCGACGGTCCGCAGACGTCCGCGCTCGTCCGCCGGTGTTCGTCGGCGTTGTCACGCAGTTGGACACGCACCGCTCGACGGTCGATCACGTACAAGGCCGTTGTCAGTGCCGGCCTTTAGGGTCTCAGGCGCGCGGTCGGCTTCCGGGGGTTCCAGCTCTGAAAGGAATGGTTGCATCCCCGGCCTGTCCGGGGGCGGCCCGGAAAATCGTCCGGGACCCAACCGACGGCCGGGCTTCGCCGATGGCCAAGCAGTGACCTGCCAGCGCCGACCGCGCACCACCTCTGTCCCGTGCCGATGGCGGGAAGCTGCGATCGATCCCTTGCCTTCACCGACCGTCTGACCTGTCCTGACTGGTACGCCTGGCAGGCCGAGGGTGACCGCTCGCGGCATCGTCGATACAACCTTGATCAATTCGGTCTCGCTGCATCCGCCGTCGGGCCGGCGGCGCTCAGCGCCGGCCCGGCGTCCGCAGCCCCCTACTGGCAGGAAGTCTCCACCAACTCCACAACGACCTGAGGGTTTCGAGTGGGGCGGGTGACGAGAATCGAACTCGCGCTCTCGGCTTGGGAAGCTCAGGGCGTCTAGGGTTTGTTCCAGGCTTGACCTGCGATGGCGGGACGCAGACGCGCAGTAGCCGGTCTACTGATCACCGGCTTGGCTGACCAGCGACACCGAAGAAGCCCACAGCTCTGACCAGGTCGGATGCTGTGGGCTTCTGTCGTTGTCGGTCGGCGTCGGGTGGCCTCGGAGCCCGTTCTGGCACGGAAGTGGCACGCCCCGCGGCCTCCTCGATGTGAACTATGGACGCGACGGTCATTGAGGTTATGCATGCTGGTCACGTGGCCACCAACGGTTGGCGTCGATCGCCTGCGGTCGGTGTGGTTGCTGTACAACACGGATCAACAGGCTGACATGTCCGTGGACAAGCAGGCGAGGTTTTGTGATGTGGGTGGATCTTCTTCTCCGTGCCACGAGTTGGGATGCGCCGGACGTCGCACAGCCCTGGGTGGGGATCGAAGCGGAACTGGGGACCGAACTTCCCAGGGACTACAAGCAGTTGTGTCAGGCTTTCGGTGTCGGGGAGTTCTCGCAGGCGGTGTCGGTGCTTTGCTCTGACGAGACCCGCGTGGCAGATCTGCTGAGGACGTGGCGCCTACTGCTGTCGAATGACGACAGTTCGGACGGCCCGTTCGCGCCCTACCGGATCCATGTGCCCGGGAAGACGGGGGGCTTGATCCCATGGGGCATGTCGCGTGCGGCCGATTCGTTCTACTGGCAGGTCACGGACGGCCCGATCGACGCATGGCCGGTCCTCGCCAAGATGGAGGACTCCGAGAACTGGCACCGTTACGAGATGACCGCCACGGAGTTCCTGTACCGAATCCTCACCGATCCCGGATTCCGGCCATACACCGTGGCCCTGTCCGCGCCGGGGCTGTCCTTCGAGGCTGCCTGAACAGTCGGGAGCGGAAAGGATGGATCTGCTGTGATTGCAGCCCCCTCGCTGCGCACTGTGCGGAGCCGACCGCCCCAGCCGCGACGTGTTCTGACCTCATGTCCCGTGTGCCTGTCCCTTTGGGCGGGAGCGGGCGGCCGACGGTGCCGAGCGGGGGTGTCTTCGACATGTGGATCTCCTGGTGATCGGAGACCCAGGTGTCAACGATGATCGGCAGTTTTGGATTCACGTCGATCCGCAAGGTCACCGTGGTGCCGGACAGGGCCTGGCGCGGTGGAAGACGGCGCCCTGCCGGACGCTCGCGTGAGCCTCGTCGACGAGCAGGACGGCACCACGTTGGCGACCTGGCCGGACGAGTCGGAGCCGCCTCGAGACGATCACAGATGACACGGTCCCTGCGACTCTCCCGGCTACGCTCGCGCGGGAGCGCCCCGCAGCGCGTGGCTGCGGGGCGTTCCTGGCGCCTAGCGGGGTTTAGTCGACCGCCTTCCCGTCGCCCGTGCCGCCCCTGCAGGTCCCGGTGTGGGGGTTGGCCGGGTTGGGGGTCCAGTCGACCTTTCCGCCGCCGTCGATGCACTCACCCGGGGTGAGGGCGGCGCCGCCGCCCTGACTCGGGGTGAGGGGGGCGGCGGTGGCGGCGCCTGTGAGGCCGAGTCCGGCGAGGGCTGCCGTGGCGATGCCAGCGGCGAGGATGCGTCGAATGCGCATTCGGTTCCCCTTTCACGGATTGCCTTGTTCGGGGCACTAATCAGCTTGATGTTCGCCCATGTGGGTGGCACCTCACGTTAGGCCGTTCGAGTGACATAGCTGTCGGGCGCGGGGTCGGTGACGCGACTTGTCGGACGGGCCCTAGGGGGCGGGCTGCGCGTGGCCACCTCGCGATCCCGTTCTCAAGACGGACATGCGAACGGCCCCCGCCTCGCCCCGCGAGAGGGCCGTCCGGACCTCGACCCGCCGCAGCTTCTGCACATCGCTGTCCGGCGGTCGGTCCGGTGGAGCGGGGACACCAGGACCCGGAGGTCCCGGCGCACGCTCGCCCTGCCGGCGCGGTGCGTGGAAGTGCTCCGGCAGCGGTTCGAGGATCAGGGGTGGGACCGGCTCGCCGCCGACGAGAAGTGGGAGGAGCACGGGCTCGACTTCTCCTCGGCCGTCGGCAAGCCGCTCGATGCCGCCAATGTCCGTCGTGCCTTCCGCCAGGCGCTCAAGGACGTCGACGGGGTGGACGCTGCCGAGTGGACGCCGCGGGAGCTCCGGCACGGCTTCGTCTCGCTGCTGTCCGACCGGGGCGTCCCCTCGAGGAGATCTCCCGACTCGTCGGGCACTCCGGGACGGCTGTCACCGAGGAGGTCTACCGGAAGCAGATCCGGCCCGTGATCCAGACTGGCGCCGTAGCCATGGACGGCATCTTCGGTCCGCAGGATCGGCGGCCGCAGACACTCGGGAAGCGGTAGTCGCGCAGTTGGACACGCACGCGGAAACAGGTGAGGCGCCTACTGAATTCAGTAGGCGCCTCACCTGGTGTTTCGGCTGTCGGGGTGGCGGGATTTGAACCCACGACCTCTTCGTCCCGAACGAAGCGCGCTGCCAAGCTGCGCTACACCCCGATGTCGCTGCTTGTCCTGCTTGTCGCGGCGACGTCGTTTACTCTAGCCCACCGGTGGCCTCAGACGAAATCCGGTTTTGCCGAGGTGGCGCATCGGGTCGGGGCGGACGTGGTCGAGGACCACGAGGACGATGCCCAGGGCGTAGATGGAGAGGCCCAGGAGGAGCGCGTTGGCGAGGGCGTGCTTGTAGCCGTGGCGGTCCACGTCGAGGAACGGGTAGAGGTAGCGGCCCGGCGTGCCGGGGAGGATCAGTTCGCCGCGGCCGAGACAGAACAGCAGGTAGGCCAGGGGGTACAGGAGCCAGGCGGCGGCCTGGCGCAGGTGCAGGCGGCCGGGGGCGGTCAGGAGCAGCCAGTCCAGAAGTGCCGCTGCCGGGGTGATCGTGACCAGGATGTGGTTCGCCACCGTCTGCCGGAACGGGTGGACGCCCGGCGCGTTCGTCAGGGAGAACGTGGGCGTCGTACCGGTCAGGAGCAGATGGTGGACCAGGGCCGTGATGACGATGCAGAGGAGCGTGGCGCCCGTCACAAGCGCGGGGAGGGGGCGCCGGGCCGACCGGGCCCGGCGGGCGGACAGGGCCATGACCACGGCCAGCAGGATGTTGCTCTGGATCGCGAAGTGGCTCAGGACCCGGACCGGACTGCCGACGAGCAGGCAGATCGTCACGCCCGCGGCCGCCGTGCCGGCGACCAGCAGGCGGAAGACGGCGGTCGGTGGACGGCGTACGGGGTTCATCACCGCCGTGGCGGGGACGTAGCCGGACGGCAGCAGCGTGGGCGCGACCATGCCCGGGATGGCGGGGAGGTCGGGGATGTCCCTGGGTATCGGCGCGGTCATGCCCTCAAACTAGGCAGAACCGACAGGTCGGGCGATACGGGTGGTGCGTGTGGGTGACGGCCGCTGTCCGGCCGTGCGCAGGGGACCGGACGGCGACGACCCGGACGGCGACGACCCGGACGTCGGCTGTTCGACGCCGGCCCGACAGCCGTCCTGCGGCGGTCCGTGGCCCCCGTGTGCACGCCCGGACACCGTGTACCCGTGGCCCCCGGGCGCCCCGGCCCACCTCCGTGGTTACTCCTTGCCCACCAGCGTCAGCAGCGTCGCCTCCGGCGGGCACGCGAACCGTACCGGCGTGTAGCGGCTGGTGCCGCAGCCCGCCGAGACGTGCAGGAAGGACCTGCGGCCGTCCGCCGTGTGCGCGGACAGGCCCTTCACCCGGTCGGTGTCCAGGTCGCAGTTGGTGACCAGCGCGCCGTAGAAGGGGATGCACAGCTGGCCGCCGTGGGTGTGGCCGGCCAGGATCAGCGGGTAGCCGTCCGTCGTGTACGCGTCGAGCACCCGCAGGTACGGGGCGTGCACCACGCCCATCGAGAAGTCGGCGGAGGCCGACGGACCGCCGGCCACCCGGGCGTAGCGGTCCCGCTTGATGTGCGGGTCGTCCACGCCGGTCAGCTCGATCGAGACGCCCTCGACCTTCAGCGTGCCGCGCGTGTTGGTCAGGTTGAGCCAGCCCGCGCCGTCGAAGCCGTCGCGCAGGTCCTCCCACGGGTTGTGGACCACGCCCACGGCGGGCGCGTTGCCGTTGAGGCCGTGCCGGCCGCTGGTCTTCTCCAGCAGGTAGCGGGCGGGGTTGCGCAGCGTGGGCCCGTAGTAGTCGTTGGAGCCGAAGACGTACGCGCCCGGGAAGTCCATCAGCGGGCCCAGCGCGTCCAGGACCTCCGGTACGGCCTCCGGGTCGGAGAGGTTGTCGCCCGTGTTGATCACGAAGTCCGGGCGCAGCCCCGCCAGCGAACGCAGCCAGCGCTGCTTCTTGCGCTGCCCGCCGACCATGTGGATGTCGGAGACCTGGAGTATGCGCAGGGGACGCATTCCGGGGGGCAGGACGGGCACCGTCACCCGGCGGAGACGGAAGGAGCGGGCCTCGAAACCCGCAGAGTAGAGGAGGCCGCCGGCCACGACCGCCGTGATGCCCAGGGGTACTCCGTATCGCGCGCGCATACGACCATCGTGTCAGACCCCGTCGGCACGCCGTACTCCGCCGTCCGCCACGGCCGTTCCGCCCCTCGGTGGTGCGACCGCTGTCCCGCGGCCGCTCCGCCCTGCCGTGCGCGGCGCCGCCCGGCCCGTCCTCGCGGGCCCTCGTGGCCGCCCGCGACCGGCCCTTTAAATCAGCGGGCGTTCCGGGCTCCACACCTGCGACAATCGGACGCATGACCACGCTCAAGTCGAAGTTGCAGGAAGACCTCAACGCCGCGATCCGGGAGCGCGACGAGCTCCGCTCCTCGACGCTCCGGCTGACGCTCACCGCGATCACCAAGGAGGAGGTCGCGGGCAAGGAGAAGCGCGAGCTCTCCGACGACGAGGTGCTGAAGGTGATCACCAAGGAGGCGAAGAAGCGCCGCGAGGCCGCGGAGGCCTTCGAGCAGGGTGGTCGCCTGGAGTCGGCCGAGCGGGAGAAGGCGGAGGGCGAGCTTCTCGGCGCCTACCTGCCCAAGCAGCTCTCCGACGACGAGCTGAACGAGATCGTCTCCCAGGCCGTGCAGGAGGCCAGGGCGGCCGGTGCCGAGGGGCCGCGGGCCATGGGCGCCGTCATGAAGATCGTGAACCCGAAGGTGGCCGGGCTGGCCGAGGGCGGCCGGGTGGCCGCCGTGGTCAAGCAGCTCCTGGCGGGCTGAGCCACCGTCCCTGAACGGCACCGGCCCCTTCCTCCGCGTCGCAACGGCGCGGGGGAAGGGGCCGGTCCTCGTTCCAGGACGTGGATCAGGTCCCGGCGGGGCGGCTCAGTGCCGTCCCCCGTTCCCGTTGTTGCCCTGGATGAACCCGCCCGGGAGCGAATACGTGGGGTTCGGGTTGCCGCCGTTGTTGCCGCCGTTCGTCAGGCCGGAGATGAACCCGCCGTTGGTGGGCTTGCTGCCGTTGTTGCCGTGGTCGTCGCCCTTGTCCTCGTCCTTGTCCTTCGGGGCGTCCGGGATGTCGACGAGGTTGAAGGACTGGACGGGCTTGCCCGACAGGGCGCCGGTCATGGCGTCCTTCCAGATCGGGCCCGGGACCTGACCGCCGTAGACGAGCTCGCGGTAGACGCCGCCGATCGTGATCTTCGTCATCGGGACCTTCTGGGAGGCGCTGCCGACCCAGACGGCACCCGACAGGTTCGGCGTGTAGCCGACGAACCAGGCGTTCTTGCGCTCGTCCGTGGTACCCGTCTTGCCCGCGCTCTCGCGGTCGGTGAGGCCGGCCTGCTGGCCCGTGCCGGAGTCGACCACACCGCGCAGCAGCGTGTTCACCGTGTCGGCCGTCTTCTCGGTCATCGCGCGCGAGCAGGTCGACTTCGGGACCTCCAGCGACTTCCGCTGGTTGCCGATCTTCTGCGAGATCGACTCGATGGCGATCGGCGTGCAGTACATGCCCCGGGAGGCGAAGGCGGCGTACGCGCTGGCCATCGTCAGCGGCGAGAGGCCGACGGCGCCGAGAGCGATGGAAGGGGTCTCGGGAAGCTTGGTGCCGTTGCCCTGCGTGACGTGCAGCGCGTCGGTCATCTTCACCACGGGGCACAGACCGATCTCGGAGATCATCTGCACGAAGTAGGTGTTGACCGACTTCGCCATGGCCTCCTTGAGCTGGTACGGGCCGGACTCCGACTCGCTCTCGTTCTCGACCTTGTCGCCGTGCTCGTTGACCCACGGCTTGCTGCTGCACGTCTGGACCGGGCTCGGGTAGTCCATGTCGTACGGCGACGAGTACTCCTGGGTGGCGGGCTTGCCGCCCTCCAGCGCGGCCGCGGCCACGAACGGCTTGAACGTCGAGCCGGTCGGGAAGCCGAAGTTCGATCCGCCCATCTGGGCGTTGACCGAGAAGTTGTACTCGGTCTCGTTCTTGCCGTAGCCGTACGGTTTCGACTGGCCCATCCCGACGATCTTGCCGGTGCCGGGCTCCACCAGGGTGGCCGCCGCGGCGACCTTGTCCGACTTGTTGATGTGAGACTTGAGCGAGGCCTGCACGGACGCCTGGGCCTGCGGCTGGAGCGTGGTGCGGATGGTCAGGCCGCCCTGGTTCCAGAGCTTCGCCCGCGCCTCCTGGGTCTTGCCGAAGACCGGGTCGTTCAGGAAGACCTTCTCGACGTACTTGCAGAAGAAATTGGCGCCCCGGGCGGCGGTGATGCAGCCGTTCTTCGGCTGACTGACCTTCAGCTTCAGTGGCGTCTCCTTGGCCTGGTCGGCCTCGGCCTGGGAGATGTCACCGACATCGGCCATGCGCTGGAGCACGACGTTGCGGCGCTTGGTGGCCTCCGCCTCGTCGTTCACCGGGTCGTAGCGGCTCGGGGACTGCACGATGCCGGCGAGCATCGCCGACTCCGGCAGGGTGAGGTCCTTGGCGTGCTTGGAGAAGTAGCGCTGGGCCGCCGCCTCGACGCCGTAGGCCTGCTCACCGAAGAACGTGATGTTCAGGTAGTTCTCGAGGATCTTCTTCTTGCCGAGCTCCTCCTCGACCTGGATCGCGAACTTCAGCTCCTGGATCTTGCGCCCGAGGGTCTGCTGGGTGGCCTGGGCGACCTTCGTCGGGTCGTCGCCCGCCTCCTCGACGAAGACGTTCTTCACGTACTGCTGGGTGAGCGTGGAGGCGCCCTGGGCGACACCGCTGCTCTGCACGTTCTTGTTCAGGGCGCGCAGGACGCCTTTCAGGTCGATGGCGCCGTGCTGGTAGAAGCGCGAGTCCTCGATCGCGACGATCGCCTTCTGCAGGTACGGCGAGATGTTCTTGAGCTCGACCACCGTGCGGTCGCGCGAGTACACCGTGGCGATCTGGCCGCCGTCGGCGTCGAGGATGGTGGTGCGCTGACTGAGCGGCGGCGTCTTCAGGTTCGCCGGGAGTTCGTCGAAGCTCTCCACCGATCCCTTGGCGGCCAGGCCCAGCACGCCGAAGGCGGGCAGGGCGATACCGGCCAGGAGGGCTCCCGCGAGCACGCTGACACCGAGGAACTTGGCGGCCTGCTGTGTTGCCGACAGGCCACCGCCCGAGCGCTTCTTTGGCATGAGGGCAGCCTACGTTCTCATTCGCCGGACACGCGTATATGCCTTGGCCTAAGCTGCTCTCAACTGTCACAGCAGTAGGGCTACGTATCAATACGTCCGGCGACCCCGAATCGTTCCGGAGGTTCCCCGACTTTTTCGGTGGGGACGTGTCCGAATCCGCCTTCCGTGTCGCATGGCGCCCGTTGTGACCAGATAGAACTGTCCCGTTTTCGCCGGGATAGTCGCGCATGTCGCCAGCTCACTCCCCCGGGTGATCTGCCGCTTACCCATAGTCCGTTCGGGCCATTCAAGATTGGGCCCGAAGGGGGTGTTGCGCTGTCTCCGCCTTCCGTAACGTCCTCAACTGGCGGCGGTGAATATGCCGCTGCCGCCGTGGGGGAGCCTCGATTCGGGAGAGGACGGCGCCGGTATGGGCTGGGTTACCGACTGGAGTGCGCAGGCCGCCTGCCGCACTACCGATCCGGATGAACTGTTCGTGCAGGGAGCAGCGCAGAACAGGGCCAAGGCGGTGTGCACCGGATGCCCGGTGCGTACCGAATGTCTGGCTGATGCGCTCGACAACCGCGTCGAATTCGGCGTGTGGGGAGGCATGACGGAGCGGGAACGCCGCGCACTGCTGCGCAGGCGGCCCACCGTGACCTCCTGGCGGAGGCTGCTGGAGACGGCTCGTACGGAGTACGAGCGCGGCGTGGGCATCGTGCCGCTCGACGACGACGAGGTCTACGAGAACTACGCGGCGGTGAGCTGAGCGGACCATCGGCTCGGCCGGCGGCGACTCAGTCGTCGGCGGCCTCGGGCAGCTCCGGCCGGTTGGCCGCGAGCCGGTTTCCGATGTCCCGTAGCCCTGTGAGGTCGTGCACGTCACCCGGCAGCGCGCCCACTTCGGCCACGGCCACCTCGGGGTGGAGCGCGGTGAAGCGGTCACGTGTGCGTTGCTCGCGGGAGAGTAGTTGCATACGTTCGGCGTGCAGGCGCAGCAGACCTGCGGTGAGCTGCTCGACGCTGTGCTGGGCTCCGGTGGGCTGATCGGCTTCGCTGGGCCGCTCCGGGGCCGGGGGGCCGGGCCGCGATGCGGGGGACTCTGAACTGCCGTACATATCGGGAGAGTTACGAAGAGCAACCTTCCCGCCGTCCTGATCCACAATGCGGGGCTCTTCAAGATTTTCCGCAGCGGGTTCGACGGCGGGGCCGGAACCCTCCTCGGCGGCGTCGGCGGCGAGGTCGAGATTCTCGGCGGCGGCGAGCGCCCGCTCGGCCGACAACCGGGCGGCTCCGCTGCCGTGGACCCGGTTGAGCACCAGACCGGCCAGCGGCATCTTCTCCGCGGCCAGCCGCTCCACGAAGTAGGCGGCCTCGCGCAGCGCGTCCCGCTCCGGGGCCGCGACCACCAGGAACGCCGTTCCGGGCGCCTGGAGCAGCTTGTACGTCGCGTCCGCCCGGGTACGGAAGCCGCCGAAGGTCGTGTCCATCGCGGCCACGAACGTCTGTACGTCCTTCAGCAGCTGACCGCCCAGCAGCTTGCCGAGCGTGCCGGTCATCATCGACATCCCGACGTTCAGGAACGCCATGCCCGCCCGGCCGCCCAGCTTCGCGGGTGCCGTCAGCAGCCGGATCAGCCGTCCGTCCAGGAACGACCCGAGCCGCTTTGGCGCGTCGAGGAAGTCCAGCGCCGAGCGGGACGGCGGTGTGTCGACGACGATCAGGTCCCACTCGTCCCGGGCCCGCAGCTGCCCGAGCTTCTCCATCGCCATGTACTCCTGCGTGCCCGCGAAGCCCGCCGAGAGCGACTGGTAGAAGGGATTGGCGAGGATCGTGGCCGCCCGCTCCCGGTCGGCGTGCGCCTCGACGATCTCGTCGAAGGTGCGCTTCATGTCGAGCATCATGGCGTGCAGCTCACCGCTGCCCTCGACGCCCTTGACGCGACGCGGGGTGTTGTCGAGCGAGTCGATGCCCATCGACTGGGCGAGCCGGCGGGCCGGGTCGATGGTGAGGACGACGACCTTGCGGCCCCGCTCGGCCGCGCGCAGGCCCAGCGCGGCCGCGGTGGTGGTCTTGCCGACCCCGCCCGAGCCGCAGCAGACGACGATACGGGTCCCGGGATCGTCGAGCAGCGGATCGAGGTCGAGCACGCGCGCGGGGGCGAGACGGCGCGCGCCGTCCTGCGCGGGCGTCGGGTCCGGACTCATGACATCCCCTGCTTCCGCAGCTCGGTGGCCAGCTCGTACAGGCCCGCCAGGTCCATGCCCTCGGCGAGCAGCGGCAGTTCGTGCAACGGCAGGCCCAGCTCGCCCAGGACGGCGCGCTGCTCGTGTTCCAGCGTGTGCCGCTCGGCGTACTCCTCGGCCTGCGCCAGCAGCGGGTCCACCAGCCGCTCGGCGTGCCCGCCGCGCCGTGCCCCGCCGAGTCCGGCGGCCGACAGCGAACGCGCCACGGCGGCCCGCGGCACGGTCCGTACGAGTTCCAGGTCGGCCGCGTCCAGCACCTCGGGCCGCACCATGTTCACGATGACCCGCCCCACCGGCAGCCGGGCGGCGCGCAGTTCCGCGATGCCGTCGGCGGTCTCCTGGACGGGCATCTCCTCCAGCAGCGTCACCAGGTGCACGGCCGTCTCCGGCGACTTCAGCACCCGCATCACGGCCTGGGCCTGATTGTGTATCGGCCCGATCTTCGCCAGACCCGCCACCTCGTCGTTGACGTTGAGGAAGCGCGTGATGCGGCCCGTGGGGGGCGCGTCCATGACGACGTAGTCGTACCTGAACCGGCCCGACTTGTCCTTTCTGCGCACCGCCTCGCAGGCCTTGCCGGTCAGGAGGACGTCCCGCAGGCCGGGCGCGATGGTGGTGGCGAAGTCGATCGCGCCGAGCTTCTTCAGGGCCCGGCCGGCGCTGCCCAGCTTGTAGAACATCTGGAGGTAGTCCAACAGGGCCAGTTCGGGGTCGATGGCGAGGGCGAACACCTCCCCGCCCCCCGGAGCGACGGCGATCTTCCGCTCCTCGTAGGGCAGCGCCTCCGTCTCGAAGCGCTGCGCGATGCCCTGCCGGCCCTCGACCTCGACGAGAAGCGTCCGCTTCCCCTCGGTCGCGAGGGCCAGCGCGAGTGCGGCGGCGACCGTCGTCTTTCCGGTCCCGCCCTTGCCGCTGACGACCTGGAGCCTGCTCACGTCTTCGAGCGTAACCAGTCCGCGCCCGAGCCAACCGGCAGGCTGTGGACAACAGGGGTGCGACTCGGCCACCTGGCCTGTGGACGACGGAGCCGGGACACGGCCGCCAGGCTGCGGTTTTCCGATCGGTGGAAGGGCGCCGGGCCGGTGCCCGGCGGTCCGGAAACCGCCTCAGCGACCGCCGTGACGGGTACTGCACTGCTGTTCGTACCGCCGCTCGGGCCGACCGTCGTGGTCGGCCGCTGTCCCACCGGTCACAGCGGATAAAGTCGGCCACATGACCAAGTGGGAATACGCAACCGTGCCACTGCTCGTCCATGCCACGAAGCAGATCCTGGACACCTGGGGCGAGGACGGCTGGGAGCTCGTCCAGGTCGTACCCGGGCCGAACAACCCCGAACAGCTCGTGGCCTACCTGAAGCGGGAGCGGCAGGCATGAGCGCCGTCGAGGAGAGGCTCGCCGAACTAGGCCTGACCCTGCCGGCCGTCGTGCCTCCGCTCGCCGCGTACCAGCCGGCCGTGCAGTCCGGCGTGTACGTGTACACCTCCGGCCAGCTCCCGATGGTGGACGGCAAGCTTCCGGTCACCGGCAAGGTGGGCGCGGAGGTCACCGCGGAGGAGGCCAAGGAGCTGGCCCGCACCTGCGCGCTGAACGCGCTGGCCGCCGTGAAGTCCGTCGCGGGCGACCTGGACCGCGTCGCGCGCGTGGTGAAGGTCGTCGGCTTCGTGGCCTCGGCGTCCGACTTCACCGGCCAGCCCGGTGTCGTCAACGGCGCCAGCGAGCTGCTGGGCGAGGTGCTCGGCGACAAGGGCGTGCACGCGCGCAGCGCGGTCGGCGTGGCGGTGCTGCCGCTGGACGCCCCGGTCGAGGTCGAGATCCAGGTGGAGCTCACGCACGCGTGAACCCGTTCCCCGGGCCGCGCCGCCCGGGGTTCCCCAGGGGCCGAGGTTCCCCAGGGACCGGGGTTCCCCAGGGGCCCCGCCGAGGGCTCCCTGGGGCTCTTTCGGGGGTTCTTCCAGGGGTTCTTCCGCCGGGCTCGGTGATCGTGGCCCTCGAACATCCGCGCGCTACGGGATAGCCTCCGCCCATGGCGAATGGGCAGTGGTTTCCCGCGGACTGGCCCGAGCGCATCCGTGCGCTCACGGAGGGCACACTCACTCCTGTGGCCCCCAGGCGCGCGGCCACCGTCATGCTCCTGAAGGACGGCGACGGCGGCCCCGCGGTGCACATGCTGCGCAGACGCGCCTCCATGGCCTTCGCCGGAGGCGCGTACGCGTACCCGGGCGGCGGTGTCGACGCCCGCGACGACGACCACCTCGTCCGCTGGGCGGGCCCCCCGCGCGCGTGGTGGGCCGACCGGCTCGGCGTCGACGAGAAGGCCGCCCAGGCGATCGTCTGCGCGGCCGTACGGGAGACGTACGAGGAAGCCGGCGTCCTGCTCGCCGGACCGACCGCCGAGACGGTCGTCGGCGACACCACGGGCGCGGACTGGGAGACCGACCGCGCCGCCCTGGTCGCCCGCGACCTGTCCTTCGCGGACTTCCTCGACCGTCGCGGCCTGGTCCTGCGCTCCGACCTGCTCGGCGCCTGGACGCGCTGGATCACCCCCGAGTTCGAGGCGCGCCGCTACGACACCTGGTTCTTCGTGGCCGCCCTCCCCGAGGGCCAGCGCACCCGCAACGCCTCCACGGAGGCCGACCGCACGGTGTGGATCCGGCCGGCGCAGGCGGCGGCCTCGTACGACGAGGGCGAGCTGCTGATGATGCCGCCCACCGTGGCGACCCTGCGCCAGCTGGTCCCGTACGACACCGCGGCCGAGGCGCTGGCCGCCGCGCCCGGCCGCGACCTGACCCCCGTGCTGGCCCGCGCCCGCCTGGAGGACGGCGACATCGTGCTCTCCTGGCCCGGCCACGACGAGTTCACCAAGCACATCCCGACCGGTGGAGCCCCCGAATGACGGACGCAGCAGCCCTTCCCGGCCAGCCGCGCGGCGCTGTCCTCTCCGGCCCCGCCACCCGACGGGCCGTCAACGTCCTCGCGCCCAACGCCTCCGCGATGACCCTGGACGGCACGAACACCTGGATCCTCGCCGAGCCGGACTCCGAGCTGGCCGTCGTGGTCGACCCGGGCCCGCAGGACGAGGGCCACCTCGGGGCCGTCGTCGACATGGCCCGGCAGGCCGGCAAGCGGGTCGCGCTGACCCTGCTGACGCACGGCCACCCCGACCACGCGGAGGGCGCCGTCCGCTTCGCCGAGCTGACGGGCACGAAGGTGCGGGCCCTGGACCCGGCCCTGCGGCTGGGCGACGAGGGGCTGGCCGCCGGTCAGGTGATCGAGGTCGGCGGCCTGGAGCTGCGGGTGGTACCGGCCCCCGGCCACACCTCGGACTCCCTGTGCTTCCACCTCCCGGCCGACGGCGCCGTCCTGACCGGTGACACGGTCCTGGGCCGCGGTACGACGATGGTGGCGCACCCCGACGGCCGCCTGGGCGACTACCTGGACTCCCTGCGGCGGCTGAGGTCGCTCACGGTCGACGACGGCGTCCACACGGTGCTGCCGGGCCACGGGCCGGTCCTGGAGGACGCCCAGGGCGCGGTCGAGTTCTATCTCGCCCACCGCGCCCACCGGCTCGCCCAGATCGAGACGGCCGTCGAGAACGGCCACCGGAGCCCGGCCGACGTCGTCGCCCACGTGTACGCGGACGTCGACCGTTCCCTGTGGCCGGCGGCGGAGCTCTCGGTACGGGCGCAGCTGGAGTACCTGGAGGAGCACGGGCTGATCCCGGGCCGACGCCTCTGACCGGGCTTGCCGGCCCCTTTCCCGATTCCCGGGTGCGCTCGCCCGCTGTGCCCTCGTCGTCTCCGGCGTCTCCGGTGTCTCAGTCGGGCCTGGCCGCCTTGACGCCGTGCACGCGCGCGTACTCCTCGGCGAGCCACGGACCTAGGTCGTCGACGTACGACCGCAGGACCTCCGGATCGCCGGTCGGCTCGTGCCCGAGCACGGCCGCGGCCCGAAGCTGCCCGGCCCGCCGCGGGTAGTAGCCGCCGAACGCCCCGGCCATCTCGCGCAGGTCGCTGGTCCAGCCGTTCCAGCGGGGCATGACGAGGGTGAAGCCGGTGCGCACCAGGTGTCGCGACATGAAGCGGACGAGGGGCCGCCGCGCCTGCTCGGTGTCCGCCGCCCCGGCGATCCGCCGGCGCCAGCGCGGCAGCAGCAGGGCCAGGTCCCCGTTGGTCTCACGGGCGAGCAGCGGACTCGGGCGGTACCGCGGCAGAGCGGCGGCGAGGTCCTCGCCCAGCAGCGGGGTGCACAGGCACGCGACGAACCATCCGAGGTCGTGGCGCTCCAGGTCGCTCAGCACCCGCTCGCGGCCGAACAGCAGCGTGCCGCACCCGTCGAGCTGCGGGAACCCCGTGTCGAGCTCCGCGTCGAGGGCCCGTGCGTCCGCCCGGTCCGCCTCGGTCGGCTCCGTGTGCAGGACGAGGAACAGATCCAGGTCGCTGCGTCCCGGGCGCGCGGTGCCCCGCGGGACCGATCCGTAGACGTACGCGCTGTGCAGGCGCGTTCCGAACACCTCCGGCAGCCGCTGCCGTGCCGCGGCCACGACGGGGCCGTAGCCGGGCGGTACGCGCGCGAGGGAGCCTTCGCGGACGATGTGTCCCTCGGCGTCGAGGCCGGGGCGGCGAACGGTTTCGGTCACGCGTCCACTGTTCCCCGGCGGTCGCCGCGGCGCACCGCGTTTTCGGCGCGGTACGGGACCGGGTGCCGATTCGGCGGTGACGAGCCGATGGCCGCGGGCCGCCCGTGTCCGCTCGGCGGTGTCGGCCCGGGGTGACGGGCGGCCGGTTGACGACGGGTCAGTGTGCGACGTCGTCAGCCGGCCGGTCGTGCCGGTCGTGCCGGTCGATGCAGGGTCAGCGCGAGCGCTTCGCCAGACGCTCCACGTCCAGCAGGATCACCGCACGGGCCTCCAGGCGCAGCCAGCCGCGCTGGGCGAAGTCGGCGAGCGCCTTGTTGACCGTCTCGCGCGAGGCGCCGACGAGCTGCGCCAGCTCCTCCTGCGTCAGGTCGTGGACGACGTGGATGCCTTCCTCGGACTGCACGCCGAAGCGCCGGGAGAGGTCCAGCAGCGCGCGGGCCACGCGGCCCGGGACGTCCGAGAAGACCAGGTCGGACATGGCGTCGTTGGTCTTGCGCAGGCGTCGGGCGACGGCCCGCAGCAGCGCGGTGGCCACCTCGGGCCGGGCGTTCAGCCAGGGCTGGAGGTCGCCGTGGCCGAGGCCGAGCAGCTTCACCTCGGTCAGCGCCGTGGCCGTCGCGGTGCGCGGGCCCGGGTCGAAGAGCGACAGCTCGCCGATGAGTTCGCTGGGGCCGACCACCGCGAGCATGTTCTCGCGGCCGTCGGGGGAGGTGCGATGCAGCTTGACCTTGCCCTCGGTGACCACGTAGAGCCGGTCTCCCGGGTCGCCCTCGTGGAAGAGGGAGTCGCCGCGAGCCAGGGTCACCTCACTCATGGAGGCGCGAAGCTCCGCGGCCTGCTCGTCGTCGAGTGCCGCGAAGAGCGGGTTGCGCCGCAGAACATCGTCCACGAGTTCTCTCCTTGTCGACCTGCTCAGGGGATCTTGCTCCCCGATGTATCAGGGGACCGTGTTCCCCATTTTGCCGGACGGTCCAAACAGTGTGATCTGTCACAAGGATGCCGCACACATGTCCCGAGGTAAGCGGCAGGGGGCCAATTGGGGGCCGATCTTCGGGGTCCAAAGCGGATGTCGGTGCCGGGCTCTAGGCTGGCCGGGTGTCCAAAAAGCCGGTGAGAGCACAGGCCAAGGGGGCTGTACGGGTGGGTGTACGGCGTGATTCCGCTGTGGGCGAACAGGAGTCCGATGGTGGAAGGAAGGCGGCGAAAGCGGTGCGCGTGAGCAAGTCCGCCGAGGGCGCCGGCGCCACCGAGGCCGTCGAGGCCGCCGAGCCCGGGGAGGCGGCGGTCGAGGCTCCGGCGAAGAAGCCGGCGGCGGCTCGGGCGAAGAAGCCAGCGGCGAAGACGGACAAGTCGGCCGGAGCCGCCTCGTCCACGAAGACCGCCTCGTCCACGAAGACCGCCTCGTCCACGAAGGCCGCCTCGTCCACGAAGGCCGCCAAGCCGGTCAAGGCCGCCACGGCCGCGAAGGCCGCCAAGCCGGTCAAGGCCGCCACGCCCGCGAAGGCCGAGTCGCACACCGCCCTCGTCCGCCGCGCCCGGCGCATCGACCGCGAGCTCGCCGAGATCTACCCCTACGCCCACCCCGAACTGGACTTCGAGAACCCCTTCCAGCTCCTGGTCGCCACGGTGCTGTCCGCCCAGACCACGGACCTGCGGGTCAACCAGACCACGCCCGCCCTCTTCGCCCGGTACCCCACCCCCGAGGACCTGGCCGCGGCCAACCCCGAGGAGGTCGAGGAGATCCTCCGCCCCACGGGCTTCTTCCGGGCCAAGACCAAGTCGGTGATAGGTCTTTCCAAGGCCCTGGCGGAGCAGTTCGGCGGCGAGGTCCCGGGCCGGCTGGAGGATCTCGTCAAGCTGCCCGGCGTCGGCCGCAAGACCGCGTTCGTCGTGCTCGGCAACGCCTTCGGCCGGCCCGGCATCACCGTGGACACGCACTTCCAGCGGCTGGTGAAGCGCTGGCGGTGGACCGAGGAGAGCGACCCGGACAAGATCGAGGCGGCCGTCGGGGCGCTCTTCCCCAAGAGCGCCTGGACGATGCTCTCGCACCATGTGATCTTCCACGGCCGCCGCATCTGTCACGCCCGCAGGCCCGCCTGCGGCGCCTGCCCCATCGCCCCGCTCTGTCCGGCGTACGGCGAGGGCGAGACGGACCCGGAGAAGGCGCGGAAGCTGCTCAAGTACGAGAAGGGCGGCTTCCCTGGCCAACGCCTGAAGCCCCCGCAGTCCTATCTGGACGCGGGCGGCAGGCCGGCGCCGCCGCTGGGGGCCGGATGACGGTCGGTTCGGGGGGAATTGTCCCGGCCGGTCCCTGCGGTCGAACGGACCGGCCGGAACGATCTCGGGAGTGTGGCGCGTTGGAACGGGCAGGACGACGGGGGTGGCGATGACGCGGGCGAGTGATACCCAGGGCGGGCCGGTGGCGCTGAGCAGGAGCGGACTGCCCGAGTGGCTCGACCCGGTGGTGCACGCCGCCGAGACGGTGGAGCCGCTCCAGCTGAGCCGCTTCCTGCCCCCGGAGAACGGCACGGGACGGCAGTCGGCCGTACTGATCCTGTTCGGCGAGGGTGAACGCGGCCCGGAACTGCTGCTGATGGAGCGGGCCGGCTCGCTGCGCTCGCACGCCGGCCAGCCGTCCTTCCCTGGCGGCGCCCTGGATCCGCAGGACGGCGACCCGCAGGCCGACGGCCCTCTGCGCGCGGCCCTGCGCGAGGCCGAGGAGGAGACCGGCCTGGATCCGGACGGTGTCCAGCTCTTCGGCGTGCTGCCCAAGCTGTACATCCCGGTCAGCAGCTTCGTCGTGACCCCGGTGCTGGGCTGGTGGCGTGAGCCGAGCCCGGTCGGGGTCGTCGATCCGAACGAGACGGCCCGGGTCTTCACGGTCCCCGTGGCGGATCTCACGGACCCGGTGAACCGCGCCACCACGGTCCATCCCAGCGGCCACCGGGGGCCTGCATTTCTGGTCGAATCGGCCCTGGTGTGGGGATTCACGGCCGGTGTGATCGACCGACTCCTGCACTTCGCGGGCTGGGAACTGCCCTGGGACCGTGAGAAGACGGTGCCACTCGACTGGCGGTCATGACAGGGTGTCCACCAAGTCGTGTCCATCCGGAGGACAATCTCCGGACCCCCGGCCGTCTGGAGTAACCGGAAAGTGTTGAGGCGAGGCCTGAAGCGGTGAACGTGCTGGACATCCTGCTGTTGGTCGCGGCCGTGTGGTTCGCGATCGTCGGCTATCGCCAGGGGTTCGTCGTCGGCATCCTGTCGGTGATCGGCTTCCTGGGCGGCGGTCTCGTAGCCGTCTATCTCCTGCCCGTCATCTGGGACTGGCTCACCGACAACTCGGAGGTCAGCACCACGGCCGCCGTCGTCGCCGTGGTCGTCGTCATCGTCTGCGCCTCCGTCGGGCAGGCCCTGACCACCCACCTCGGCAACAAGCTGCGCCGGTACATCACCTGGTCCCCGGCCCGCGCCCTGGACGCGACGGGCGGCGCCCTCGTCAACGTCGTCGCCATGCTGCTGGTCGCCTGGCTGATCGGCTCGGCGCTCGCGGGCACCACCCTGCCGACGCTCGGCAAGGAGGTCCGCAGCTCCAAGGTGCTCCTCGGGGTGTCCCGGGCGCTGCCCGACCAGGCCGACACCTGGTTCGCCGACTTCTCCTCGGTCCTCGCGCAGAACGGCTTCCCGCAGGTCTTCAGCCCGTTCTCGAACGAGCCGATCACCGATGTCCGGCCCCCGGACCCGGCCCTCGCCAACAGCGCGGTCGCCCTGCGCGCGCAGCGCTCCATCGTCAAGGTCACCGGCACCGCCGAGAGCTGCGGCAAGGTCCTGGAGGGCACCGGCTTCGTCTTCGGCGACCGCCGGGTGCTGACCAACGCCCACGTCGTGGGCGGCGTCGACGAACCCACCGTCCAGATCGGCGGCGAGGGCAAGCGCTACGACGCCACGGTCGTCCTCTACGACTGGCGGCGCGACATCGCCGTACTCGACGTACCGGACCTCCAGGCACCCGCGCTGCGGTTCGCGTCCGAGGACGCGGCGAGCGGCGACGGCGCGATCGTCGCGGGCTTCCCGGAGAACGGGTCGTACGACGTCCGCGCAGCGCGCGTGCGCGGACGCATCTCGGCGAACGGTCCGGACATCTACCACCGGGGCACCGTGCGCCGCGACGTCTACTCGCTCTACACGATCGTCCGGCAGGGCAACTCCGGCGGCCCGCTGCTCACACCCGACGGCAAGGTGTACGGCGTGGTGTTCGCGAAGTCGCTCGACGACGCCGACACCGGATACGCGCTCACCGTGGACGAGATCCGGCAGGACATCGCCGCGGGACGGACCGCGAACCAGCAGGTGGACAGCGACAGCTGCGCGCTCTGAGGCGTTCGTGCCGGACAGTCCTCGGGCCGGTGCGGCCCGCGCGGGTCAGCCGCGCGGATGGCGCAGACGCACCGATACCCAGCGGGCCCGGCGGCGCAGGATGCGCGGGATTCCCACCCCGGGGGTCGCGCCCGCGAGCTCCGGCGCGCCCCTCTGGTGGGAACTCAGACCACCGGCGGAGCGGCGGTCGCGTGCTGCGTCACTGTAGTCGTGCGTCCAGCCCATACCCCGACGTCTGCCCCCGCCCCAAGGTCGATAACCGCCTCCCGGGCCCTCAATTGGCCTATGCGCCAGGCAATTGGCTGTTCGTAGGACAGTTGTTCACGTTCGGATACCGGGCACGCCACGAAGGTCACCGATCGGGCTTCGGCCGCCGGGCGCGCCGCCGGGGTCACCGGTCCGGCTCGGGGTCCTTCAGCCAGTTGACCAGTTCGGTGGAGAAGGCGACCGGGTCCTCCTCGTGCGGGAAGTGGCCCAGCCCGTCGAACAGGCGCCAGCGGTAGGGCGCTTCGACGTACTCCCCGGAACCGGCCGCACTGCGCGTGCGCATCACCGGGTCCAGCGAGCCGTGCAGATGGAGGGTCGGCACCCGTACGGGCCGCTTCATCCGGCGGTTGAACTGGATGCCGTCGGGCCGGGCGAGGGAGCGGACCATCCACCGGTACGGCTCGATGGAGCAGTGCGCGGTCGAGGGGATGCAGATGGCGCGGCGGTACGTCTGGACCGCCTCGTCGTCCGGCAGCCGCGGCCCGGACCAGTCCCGGATCAGCCGGCCGACCAGCGCGCCGTCGTCGGCGGTGAGCTGCCGCTCCGGGATCCAGGGCCGCTGGAACCCCCAGACGTAGGAACTCGCCGCCGACTGCTTGACGTCGGAGAGCATCGCGGAGCGCCAGCGCCGGGGGTGCGGCATCGAGGCGACCGCGAGGCGCCGTACCAGCTTCGGGCGCATCACGGCCGCCGTCCACGACAGATAGCCGCCCAGGCCGTGGCCGACCAGCGCGGCGTCCGGCTCGCCGAGCGAGCGGATCACGCCGGTGATGTCCAGGGCGAGGTTGGCCGGGTCGTAGCCGCGCGGGGTGCGGTCGCTGCCGCCCACCCCGCGCAGGTCCATGGCGACGGCCCGGTAGCCCGCCTCGGCCAGCGCGACGAGCTGGTGCCGCCAGGCCCACCAGAACTGCGGGAAGCCGTGCACCAGCATCACCAGGGGGCCGTCGCCCAGCTCGGCGATGTGGAAGCGGGCGCCGTTGGCGGCGACGTCCCGGTGCGTCACCTCGTGTCCGCCGGGTACGTCCGAACGTACGACCGAGGTGGGCTGAGCCGAGGGGGTGCCGGGGTCCGTCATGAGGACGAGCGTGCCACAGCTTCGATGGCCGCGGGCGTCCCGTCCTCCAGCGCGGGGGGCTGCGGACGCGGGTGCGGCTTGGCGTTCTGGAGCACGACGGCCGTCTCCTTCATCGAGGCGGCGACCTTCTGCGGGCCCTGGCTGCGCTTGGCCTTCTTCGCGAAGACGACGCCGATCAGGGCCAGTACGGCCGCCACGAGGACGTTCGCCGCGAAGGACAGCAGGAAGCAGACGGCGAGGTTCCAGCCGCTCCAGGTCCGGATGCCGTAGGCGAGGGCGAAGTTCAGCATCGGCAGGGAGAAGAGCAGGACCATCGCGGCGACGGAGAACGCGCCGCCGCTCGTCGCGCCCTTCTTGACGTCCTGCTTCAGCTGGGCCTTCGCCAGCGCGATCTCGTCGTGCACCAGCGCCGACAATTCGGTCGTCGCCGAGGCGAACAGCTGGCCGATGCTGCGTTCGGCGCCGACCGGGCTGCCGTCGGGTGCGCTCATCGAGGTCTCCCTGTGTCTGCGTGCGGAAGGTGCGGCCGTACGACCGACGTCGGTGCGGAGTCTGTCCGACGTCTGTCCGGCTGCGTCCGGTCCCGCTCTTTTGTACCGTCTCGTCAGATCATGCCGGACCGTCGTCCTCGTCGCCTGCCCCGCCCGCCACTTCGGCAAGCCTGCTGCGGGCCGCGGCCGTCTCCCGGGCCATCCTGCGGTGCTCGGCGGCCTTGCGGTCGTGGATCTCGGCCATCCGCAGGTGGTACGCCGGATCGTCCTCCTCGTAGATGTCCGGGATGCCGTCGAGGTCCTCGTCCCGTTCCTCGTTCTCGCACATCGCGCGGTACTTGGCGTTGCGCAGCTTCAGCAGCACGGTCGCCAGCGTCGCCGCGATCAGCGAGCCGGTGAGCACGGCGGCCTTGATCTCGTCCGTCAGTACGTCGTCGCCCGCGAAGGCGAGCTCGCCGATGAGCAGCGAGACGGTGAAGCCGATGCCGGCGAGCGTGGCCACGGCGAACACGTCGGGCCAGGCCAGGTCCTCGCTGAGGGAGGCCCGGGTGAAGCGGGCGGTGAGCCAGGTGCCGCCGAAGATCCCGACCGCCTTGCCGACGACGAGCCCCAGCACGACACCCAGCGTCTCCGGCTTGGTGAAGACGTCCCCGAGCGCGCCGCCGGAGACCGCCACCCCGGCGCTGAACAGGGCGAACAGCGGCACGGCGAGGCCCGCGGACAGGGGCCGCGCCAGGTGCTCGACCTGTTCGCCCGGGGAGTGCTCCTCGCCCTCGCGGGTGGTGCAGCGCAGCATCAGGCCCATGGCGACGCCCGCGATGGTGGCGTGCACGCCGCTGTTGTACATCAGCCCCCAGATCACCAGGGCGAGCGGAACGTACACGTACCAGCCGCGGACCCCCTTGCGCAGCAGCAGCCAGAAGACGGCGAGGCCGACGACCGCGCCGCCGAGCGCGACGAAGTCGATGTCCGCGGTGAAGAAGACGGCGATGATCAGGATCGCGCACAGGTCGTCGACGACGGCGAGGGTGAGCAGGAAGGCGCGCAGGGCGCTCGGCAGCGAGGTGCCGATGACCGCGAGCACCGCCAGCGCGAACGCGATGTCCGTGGCCGTGGGGACCGCCCAGCCGTCCATGGAGCCCCCGCCGACGACGTTCGTGAGCGCGTAGACGACGGCGGGCACCGCCATGCCGCTCAGGGCGGCGACCACGGGCAGTACGGCCGCCCGGGCATCGCGCAGATCCCCGGCGACGAGCTCACGCTTGAGTTCGATGCCGGCGACGAAGAAGAAGACGGCGAGCAGCCCGTCGGCCGCCCAGTGGGCGACGGACAGATGCAGGCCGAGCGCCTCGGGGCCGAACTCGAAGTGGCTGACGCTCTCGTAACTGTCGTGCAGTGCCGGTACGTTCGACCAGATCAGCGCCGCGACCGCGGCGGCGAGCAGCAGCACGCCGCCGACCGTCTCGGCGCGCAGGGCGTCCATGACGTAGGTGCGCTCGGGCAGCGAGAGGCGTCCGAGGAATTTGCGTCGGCTGGTGCTGGGCGCGGCCACGACGGGCACCTCCGGGTCGGTACGGCTGCTGACGGCCGTCGCGCGGGGTCGCCGACGGCATCGCCGACCAGACTTCCCGGCACACCTGAGCCGACAGGTTACCCGACCATTACACCGGCAAATGCCCCTTTATGGACAAAAGGGGCGCCCGGTTTGTGGCCGGGCGCCCCTCTGACCGCTCTCAGTCCTCGCTCGGCGCCGCCGGGAGCCTGGACTGGATGAGATCCATGACCGAGGAGTCCGTCAGTGTGGTGACGTCACCCAACTGGCGGTTCTCGGCGACGTCCCGCAGCAGCCGGCGCATGATCTTGCCGGAGCGGGTCTTCGGCAGCTCGGCCACCGGCAGGACCCGCTTGGGCTTGGCGATCGGGCCGAGGGTGGCGCCGACGTGGTTGCGCAGCTCGGCGACGAGGTTCTCGTCCTCGGCGTCCGCCGTGCCGCGCAGGATGACGAAGGCGACGATGGCCTGCCCGGTCGTCTCGTCCGCCGCGCCGACCACGGCCGCCTCGGCGACCGCCGGGTGCGAGACCAGCGCCGACTCGACCTCGGTGGTCGAGATGTTGTGTCCGGACACCAGCATCACGTCGTCGACCCGGCCCAGCAGCCAGATGTCGCCGTCCTCGTCCTTCTTCGCCCCGTCGCCGGCGAAGTACTTGCCTTCGAACCGGGACCAGTACGTGTCGAGGAAGCGCTGGTCGTCGCCCCAGATGGTGCGCAGCATCGACGGCCACGGCTCGGTGAGGACGAGGTAGCCGCCGCCACCGTTCGGCACCTCGTTCGCCTCGTCGTCGACGACCGTCGCGCAGATGCCCGGCAGCGGGGTCTGCGCCGAACCCGGCTTGGTCTCGGTGACGCCCGGCAGCGGCGAGATCATCATCGCGCCGGTCTCGGTCTGCCACCAGGTGTCGACGATGGGCGTCCGGTCCGCGCCGATGTGCTTGCGGTACCAGATCCAGGCCTCGGGGTTGATGGGCTCGCCCACCGAACCCAGGACCCGCAGGGACGACAGGTCGAACTTCGCGGGGATGTCGTCGCCCCACTTCATGAACGTGCGGATGGCGGTCGGCGCCGTGTACAGGATCGTCACCCCGTACTTCTGCACGATCTCCCAGAAGCGGCCCTGGTGCGGGGTGTCGGGCGTGCCCTCGTACATCACCTGGGTGGCGCCGTTGGCCAGCGGCCCGTAGACGATGTAGGAGTGTCCGGTGACCCAGCCGACGTCGGCCGTGCACCAGTACACGTCGGTCTCCGGCTTGAGGTCGAAGACGGCGTGGTGGGTGTACGCGGCCTGGGTGAGGTAGCCGCCGGAGGTGTGCAGGATGCCCTTCGGCTTGCCCGTCGTGCCGGACGTGTAGAGGATGAACAGCGGCTGCTCGGCCTCGAACGCCTCCGGCGTGTGCTCGGCCGACTGCCGCTCCACGATCTCGTGCCACCACACGTCGCGCTCGTCGTGCCACGCGACCTCCTGGCCGGTGCGGCGGACCACGAGCACGTGCTCCACGTTGTCGACCTTGGTGATCGCCTCGTCGACGGCCGGCTTCAGCGCGGACGGCTTGCCGCGCCGCCAGCCGCCGTCGGAGGTGATGACGACCTTGGCGTCGGCGTCCTGGATACGAGTGGCGAGGGCGTCCGCGGAGAAACCGCCGAAGACGACCGAGTGCGCGGCGCCGATACGGGCGCAGGCCAGCATCGCGATCGCGGTCTCGGGAATCATCGGCATGTAGACGGCGACCCGGTCGCCCTTCCGGACACCCAGCTCCAGCAGCGCGTTGGCGGCCCTGGAGACCTCGTCCTTGAGGTCGGCGTAGGTGAGGGCACGGCTGTCGCCCGGCTCGCCCTCGAAGTGGATGGCGACCCGGTCGCCGTGTCCGGCCTCGACATGCCGGTCGACGCAGTTGTACGCGACGTTCAGCGTGCCGTCCTTGAACCACTTGGCGAACGGCGGGTTCGACCAGTCCAGCGTCTCCGTCGGCTCCTCGGCCCAGGTCAGCCGCCGGGCCTGCTCGGCCCAGAAGCCGAGCCTGTCAGCCTTGGCCTGTTCGTACGCCTCCGCGGTGACATTGGCGTTCGCGGCCAGGTCGGCGGGTGGCGCGAACCTGCGTTCTTCCTTGAGCAGGTTGGCCAGGCTCTCGTTGCTCACGACATCTCCCTTTCGAAGGGTGTCCGTTGTGTCCCAGACCACACCTCATCAGACGCGGGGGCCCGATGACAAGGGCCGTCGAGAAATTGGTTTAGACCTATGGGGAAGGTGGGGCGAGGTCCGGGAAGTCGAGGTCATCCCTACCCGGGGACGCCCGCACGACCCGGTTCGGCCCCCCCGCGCCACCCCTCACGCCCCGGGCCCCGGCACCGGATGCGGGGGCGGGGCGGGGCGTGGGGTGTGGTGCGGGGCGTGGTGCGGCGATCACGCGGTCAGATCCGCGGCCCCCACATGGCCGAAGACCCGGCCCCCGTCGGTCTCCGTGAGCAGATAGGCCTGGGCCTCGCCCACATGGAAGTACATCCCGTGCAGTTCCAGTGCTCCTTCCCCGAGGGCTCGGGCCACCGACTCGTGCGCGCGCAGATGGTCCAGCTGCTGGACGACGTTGGTCAGACAGAGCCGCTCGACCACGTCCTCGGGCTCGCGTCCGGTCATCCGGGCGCCGGGCCGGTCGGTGTCGGCCTCGTCGGCCATCCGGCGCAGGCTCGGTCGGCCGTGCCGCAGCCAGCGTGCCAGCGGGGTCCGGGCGTCGCCCGGACCGGCGTCGAGCAGCGCCTGCATGGCCCCGCACCCCGAGTGCCCGCACACCGTGACGGAGCGCACCTTCAGCACGTCCACCGCGTACTCGATCGCGGCCCCCACCGAGTCGTCCCCGTTCTCCTCGCCTGGCAGCGGTACGAGGTTGCCCACGTTGCGCACCACGAAGAGGTCGCCCGGACCACTGGAGGTGATCATCGAGGTGACGAGGCGTGAGTCGGCACAGGTCAGGAAGAGTTGGGTCGGGCGCTGGCCCTCGCGGGCCAGCCGGGCCAGTTCACCCCGTACCAGGGGCGCGGTGTTGCGCTGGAACGCGCTGATGCCACGCACCAGTTGGCGCTCGCTGGGCTCCGGCGGCGACGGGTCTGCCGGATTTCCGTCCGGTGTTCCGCCGCTCACCCCGACGGGTGCTCCGCCGTTGGCTCCGCTCGGTGCGCCGGCCGGGTGGTCCTGCGTCGGCCGGTCCGGGCCGTGGCCTGCCGCTCCGGCGCCGTGCGGGCCCGACGCCCCCGCCGGACGGCCGCCGGACGGCACCACGGACCGCGGGCCCTCGCACTGATGGTTGCGCCAGGCCGTCCAGGGCCGGCAGCGGCAGCCGTCGGACCCCTCGGCCGTGACCGTGCCGCCGGTGCGGCGCCCTGCCGCAGGGGAGGGCTCGGCGATCCGGACCCGGGCGCTGCGGCTGGTCAGCTCGGCGGAACCGCCCTGCGCGGTGTGCGTCTTCTGCCAGTCGTGCAGCGACTCGTACGCCGCGTGGTCCATGAACGAACCGTCCAGCTCCACCACGGCGTGGGCGCCCTCCGGTACGAGATGCAGGGCCTGGTTCAGCCGTGGCACCGCCAGGAACGTCAGCTGTCCTCGTACGTGTACGTGATGGACTCCCTCCCTCTCGTCGTGCGTGATGCGGGTGCGGGTGAGGCGGTGCAGGGCGACGGCGACGGCGACGGCGATGCCCAGCGTCACACCCTGCAGGACCCCGAGGACCACCACGCCGAGTGTGGTGACGGCGTACACCAGCACTTCGCGGTGGCGGGTCACCGTGCGGATGTGGTGCAGGGACACCATCTGGATGCCGACGGCCATCACCAGGGCGGCGAGCGAGGCGAGCGGGATGAGCTCCAGGATCGGGACCATCAGCAGCGCGGCGACCACTACGAGAACGCCGTGCAGCATCGTGGAGTTCCGGCTCACCGCCCCGGCTCGGACATTCGCCGAACTGCGGACGGCCACTCCGGCCACGGGCAGCCCGCCGAGTGCTCCGGAGACCATGTTGGCGGCGCCCTGGCCGAGCAGCTCGCGGTCCAGCCGGGAGCGGCCGACACGGGTGCTCAGGCCGGGGGTGCGGGCCACCAGTTTGTCCACCGCGACCGCGCCGAGCAGCGACTGCACGCTGCACACCAGCGTGGTGGTGAGCACGGCGGCGACCAGGCCGAGCGCGGGGCCCTCGGGCAGTCCGGCCAGGGCATGACTGTGCCAGGACGGCAGGTCGACCCTGGGCAGGGTCAGTCCGGTCAGGGCGGCGACCGTGGTGGCTCCGGCGACGGCGACGAGCGCCGCCGGGATCCGGCTCAGCAGACGCCCGGCCGGGCCCGGGATCCGGGGCCAGAGCAGCAGCAGGGTGAGGGTCAGCGCGCTCACGGACACGGAGGCCGGGTGCAGACCGGCCAACTGCGCGGGCAGCGCGCCGAGGTTGGCGAGGACCGAGCTCTGGGGACTGCCGCCGAGGACGATGTGCAGCTGTGCGACGGCGATGGTGATGCCGATGCCGGCGAGCATGCCGTGCACGACGGCGGGGCTGACCGCGAGCGCGCCGCGTGCCACGCGCAGGCAGCCCAGAGCGAGTTGGGCGAGTCCGGCGAGGACGGTGATGGCACAGGTCGTACGCCATCCGTAGCGGTGGATGAGGTCGGCGGTGACGACCGTGAGTCCGGCTGCCGGGCCGCTGACCTGGAGCGGGGAGCCGCCGAGCCGGCCGACGACCAGTCCGCCCACGGCCGCGGCCACCAGGCCGGACTGGAGGGGGGCGCCGGTGGCCAGGGCGATTCCCAGGGAGAGGGGCAGGGCGATCAGGAAGACCGCGATCGACGCGGACAGATCGGCCCCCGCGAAGGGGGAGCGCCGGGGTGGGGCCGGCGGGGGGTGAGCGGGCGAGCGGTGGTCCTTCGCCAGGGTCGGGGCGGCGGCCGGCGCTGCGGTCCGCCGGGCGAGGCCGAGGTCGAGGGCGTGGGATCGGGTGGGGACGCTGGCTGACATGTTCCCGTCTCCTCCGGGGCAGCGCGGTCGCGGAACGGATGGTCCCCGTCTGGCGGGGCTCTGGTCGCGGCCGTGGGTCACGGCGTACTACGGCGGGATAAATCAACGTTCGGTAAATAGACCGTAATGCAAAGTAAAGGCCGGAGATGGCCATTGCGGGCAAATAGGTCAATAAATCACTCAACGGGGTGATCTATGCACTTGGTCGGCTTGTCGTATTAATTCCTTCTCGGCCTCGTGCGACCTTGACGGCACTGTCGGCTCGTCCCGGCACGTCCCGGAAGACGCCGCCCTCGGCGTCGGCCTGAGAGAAGGAAGAAGGTGGGCGGACATGGCCGCCACCCAGAGGATCGTCGCGGGCGCTGTGGTCGCCGCGGCCGTAGCCGTGTCGCTCGCCGGCTGCACGACGGGAGCCGGGGTTCCTCCCGGTGCGAACGAAGGGGGGCCCGGCCCGCAGAAGGTCAAGGGCGCCCCGGCACCGGGGAGCGTGGTCCGCCTGATCGGCGACGGTTCCACCGCGTACACCGGGGCGCAGCCGCACCTGCCGAGGCCGGAACGGCTCAAGCCGGGCCAGAAGCCCCCGCAGTTCGTGGTCTTCTCCTGGGACGGGGCGGGCGAGGACAGCCAGAAGCTGTTCTCCCACTTCCGCAAGGTCGCCAAGGAGAACCACGCGACGATGACGTACTTCCTGAGCGGCGTGTACATGCTGCCCAAGGAGAAGCGTGACCTCTACAAGCCGCCACAGCACTCGCCGGGCCGCTCGGACATCGGTTTCAACGACGAGCAGGGCATCGCCGACACCGTGA
Source organism: Streptomyces sp. NPDC001443 (assembly GCF_053597355.1). Taxonomy (NCBI): domain Bacteria; kingdom Bacillati; phylum Actinomycetota; class Actinomycetes; order Kitasatosporales; family Streptomycetaceae; genus Streptomyces; species Streptomyces sp. NPDC001443. The sequence goes on along the minus strand of NZ_JBSFIA010000027.1, from coordinate 89,296 downwards.
AGCAACTGCGTATGGCGTGGCTGGAGGGCAACGAGATCGGCACCCACTTCAACGGCCACTTCTGCGGCCCGAACGGTGGCGTCGGCGAGTGGTCCGTCAGCGAGTGGAAGGACGAGATCGCCCAGGCCAAGCGATTCGTCGAGTCATGGAAGACCAACAGCGGCATGACAAAGTCGTCCCCGCTGCCCTTCGACTACGACAAGGAGCTCATCGGCGCCCGCACTCCCTGTCTGGAGGGCCGGGACAACTTCGTGAAGGCCGCCGCCCAGCTGGGCTTCCGCTACGACACCAGCGGCGTGAACAACCAGGTCTGGCCGAAGAGGCGGGAAGGTCTGTGGGACCTGTCCATGCAGCTCGTGCCCTTCCCCGGCCACACCTACGAGCAGCTCACCATGGACTACAACTTCATGGTCAACCAGTCGGGCACGAAGACCCAGGGCGACCCGGACAAGTACGCCCTCTGGGGCGACCAGATGCGGGACGGCCTGCTCAAGGGCTTCGAGCGCGCCTACGACGGCAATCGCGCACCGCTGGTCATCGGCAACCACTTCGAGTCCTGGAACGGCGGCACCTACACGCGCGCCCTCGACCAGGTCATCGGGAACGTCTGCAACAAGCCCGAGGTGCGCTGCGTCTCCTTCCGGCAGCTCGCCGACTGGCTGGACGCCCAGGACCCGCAGATCCTGGCCAGACTGCGCACCCTGGAGGTGGGTCAAGCCCCCGGGCAGGGCTGGGCGTCCTTCCTGTCGGCGCGCCCGGCCCCCGCTCCCAAGGGTGTGCCCGGGGCGCCGCCGGCCAACGGGTAGCCCTCGCTTCCGGGAGGGCGACGGCCGGCTCGGCTACGCGGGGGCGGTGACCCCCTCGCCGAGCACGAACCCGGGGTCGATCTGTGCCGCCAGGTCGGCCCCGGTGCGCTCGTTTCCCCAGGACTGGGCGTTCTTCAGGTGGAAGTGCACCATCTGCCGTGTGTAGCGCTCCCAGTCGCGCTGTTCGTAGGTCGCGTCGGTGGCCGTGTGCAGCAGGCGCAGGGCGCGGCGGTTGCCGTCCTCCAGGAGCTCGAACCGGGGCGGCCGGCCCTTCTCCATCGCGCGCACCCAGTCCGAGTGCCCGACCGTCACCAGCAGGTCGTCGCCGACCTCGCTGCGCAGGAAGTCGATGTCGTCCTGGTTCTGCACCTTGTTGCCGACGACCTTCAGGGCGACGCCGAAGTCGCGGGCGTACTCCTTGTACTGGCGATAGACGGAGACCCCCTTCCGGGTCGGCTCGGCGACGAGGAACGTGATGTCGAAGCGGGTGAACATGCCGGAGGCGAAGGAGTCCGAACCTGCCGTCATGTCGACCACGACATACTCGCCGGGGCCGTCCGCCAGGTGGTTCAGGCAGAGCTCCACCGCGCCCGTCTTGGAGTGGTAGCAGGCGACCCCCAGGTCGGAGTCGGCGAAGGGGCCGGTGACCATCAAACGGACGGCGCCGCCGTCGAGTTCCACCGGTCGGGCGCAGGCGTCGTAGACCGGATTGGGGTCCCGGACCCGCAGCAGACGCGAGCCCTCGCCGGGAGGTGTCGTCTTGATCATCGTCTCGGCGGAGGCGATGCGCGGGTTGGAGCCGCGCAGATAGTCCTTGATCAGCCGAAGCTGACCGCCCATGGCGGGCAGCCTCGCCGCCTCCTGCTCGTCGAGGCCGAGGGCGGCGCCCAGGTGCTGGTTGATGTCGGCGTCGACGGCGACGACCGGCGCTCCGGCGGCCGCGAGATGACGGATGAACAGGGAGGACAGGGTCGTCTTGCCGCTGCCGCCCTTCCCGACGAAAGCAATTTTCATGTTCACCAAGCGTAGTGGTGCGATCGCTGTGCGTGGCTAGGGGGTGAAGAAGACCACTCCTTCGTGGGGTGCGCCCCCAGGGTGCGTAATGTCGTACTCATGAGTACGACAGGTGCGTCCGCCGATCCGCTCGCGGCCCTGGGGTCGCTGCCCGGGGTGGCCGAGTCCGTGGAGTCCGTGCGCAAGGCCGTGGACCGGGTCTACGGCCACCGGGTCATGCGCCGCCGCAGCAACGAGATCACCTCCGAGGCGGCGCTGCGGGGCGCCAGGGGTTCCGCGGCCCTGTCCGGCGCGGACTGGGGACTCGAGGAGGTGCGTCGGCGCACCGACTTCAGTGGTGACGACGAGGCGCGCGTCATGGGTGCGGCGCTCCGGCTGACCGCCGAGGCGGGCCAACTGCTGTCCATCTGGCGGCAGTCGCCGCTCAGGGTGCTGGCCCGGCTGCATCTGGTCGCCGCCGCGAGCCAGGGGGGCGAGGTCGGACGGCCGCGTCAGGCGGGCGAGGAGGTCGACGAGCCCCTGGTCGAGCTGTCGCTGCCGGGCGCGGCCGAGGTGTCCGGCCGGCTGGAGGGTCTGTCCGAGCTGATCATCGCGGGCGGTTCGGCACCGGCTCTGGTGACGGCGGCCGTGGTCCACGGGGAGATCCTCGCGCTGCGCCCGTTCACCTCGCACAACGGTCTGGTGGCACGCAGCGCCGAGCGCATCGTGCTGGTCGGCAGCGGTCTCGACCCCAAGTCGGTCTGCCCGGCCGAGGTCGGCCACGCCGAGCTGGGCCGGGCGGCCTACCTCGCGGCCCTGGACGGCTATGTGTCGGGCACCCCGGAGGGAATGGCCGCCTGGATCACCCACTGCGGCCGGGCGGTCGGGCTGGGGGCCCGTGAGTCGACGGCGGTGTGCGAGGCGCTGCAGCGCGGGGCGGCATGAGAAGAGGCCCCGAAGGGGCCTCGCAGGGTTGCGGCGGTACGGAGATCCGTACCGCCGCTGGCATGTTCACCCGGTTACCAGGCGTCCTCGATATGTACCCATCAGGCCGGGAGCTTTGCCCGTACCTGGTGCGGCTGGCCCGTAATCGACGGGTCGACGTCGCGTGGGTGCCCGGTGTCCATGCGGGGTCCGTGGGGCCAAATGCGTTTAAAAGGTGATCCTCTCGGATGTCCTTCGGTCTCGCGGGCCACTGATTCCTTTGTACTGCACGCCCGGGGGAAGCGGAACCCCTGACCGCACTTCTTTACTTTCAGTATCAAAGACGTGCTAATCAGTCACCAATGTCGCAAAGGGTGCCGGATCAGGGCGAAGTCGCAGGTCAGGCTACGGCCGATCGACGCCGGCTCGCGTACCAGACCAGCCCCGCCGTGGCCGCCGCGGCTCCTATCGCCGCGGCCGCGACGAGGACGGGCCGGGTCGGTACGGCGAGCCCCGGAATGCGCTGCTTCAGTCGCACCGGCCGGTGGAAGTCGAGGACCGGCCAGCCCTGTGCGACCGCCTCGCGGCGCAGCGCGCGGTCCGGGTTCACGGCGTGCGGATGGCCCACGGAGCGGAGCATCGGCAGGTCGGTCGCGGAGTCGCTGTAGGCGTAGCAGCGGGCGAGGTCGTAGCCCTCGGACTCGGCCAGCTCCTTGATCGCCTCGGCCTTCGTCGGGCCGTAGGCGTAGTACTCCACCTCTCCGGTGAAGCAGCCGTCGTCGCCCACGACCATCCGGGTGGCCACCACGCGGTCCGCGCCGAGCAGCTCGCCGATCGGTTCGACCACTTCGGCGCCCGACGTGGACACGATCACCACGTCGCGTCCCGCGGTGTGGTGCGTCTCGATGAGGGAGGCGGCCTCGTCGTAGATGATCGGGTCGATCAGGTCGTGAAGGGTCTCGGCGACGAGTTCCTTCACCTGCTGGACGTTCCAGCCGCGGCACATCGCGGACAGGTACGCACGCATGCGTTCCATCTGGTCGTGGTCCATGCCGCCCAGCATGAAGACGAACTGGGCGTATGCGGTCCGCAAGGCGACCCTGCGGTTGATCAGTCCGCCTTGGTAGAAGGACTTGCTGAAGGTGAGTGTGCTCGACTTCGCAATGACCGTCTTGTCCAGGTCGAAGAAGGCGGCTGCGCGGGGCAAGGAGTGGTTTTCCACGCCCCGAGCATAGGCGCAGCCCATTCGGCGTAAGGTGGGCGCGTGGGTTTGCCTGAGAGGGCTCTCGGGTACACCATGGAAGTCACGGATCGTTCGCGACCGTGCTAACCCGGTCCGACTCCTCCCCCCCCGAGTCGGCCGTGGAGACGACCCCCGCTCTCCCCCCCGGCGGGGGTCGTCGCATGTCCGGATGGGTTTTCCCCACTTCTGCGCGGCCGCGGAGCCGCTTCTGGGCGGCCGAGGCCGCCCTCTTCGCGCACCCATGATCGGTCACTGTGCGTAGTCGTCGGGCTCCTCTGTGGAAGTCGCGCACATGCCGGTGCGGGCTCTCCGGTATGGGCGACGGCGATATTCACAACAGGCGGGTTGTCCACAGTTTTCGACCAAGATCCACAAGATTTCCGGGATCGCTGCACCGTGATTCCGACGCGTCCGGCCCACGGCGAGTTCCATGGCCGGTTCCGATTGCCGGTCGCGTTCGGCCGGTTTCCGGCCGCCGTTCATAGGGCGGCCGGACGACGGGTCTTCACACGTTCGGGAATCGCGGGGCCGCGGAGGCTGCGCGAGAAGCAGCGAAGGGGGATGGAAACCGTGGCCGGAACCGTCACACACGACCCGCCGCCGACCACCGGGGGCCGGCCGGGCAAGCCGTTGATCGTCACGGAGGACGCGGAGCTTCTGGACGACCTGCTCCGCCTGTGCGCGGCGGCCGGCGCCACACCCGAGGTCCACCACGGGGTGCCGAAACCGAGAGGCAGCTGGGACACCGCCCCCCTCGTCCTGGTCGGCGACGACGCCGCCCGGCGGGTGCGCGGGGCCGCCCGCAGGCGCGGCGTGGTGCTCGTCGGGCGGGACCAGGACGACTCGGGGGTGTGGCGGCGGGCGGTCGAGATCGGCGCCGACCACGTCCTGATGCTGCCGGACGGGGAGCAGTGGCTGGTCGACCGCATCGCCGACGTCGCCGAGGGCGTCGGCCGGCCCGCGCTCACCGTCGGCGTGATCGGCGGCCGTGGCGGTGCCGGAGCCTCCACGCTCGCGTGCGCCCTCGCCGTCACCTCCGCACGCGAGGGGCTGCGCACCCTGCTGGTGGACGCGGATCCGCTGGGCGGCGGACTCGACGTACTCCTCGGCGGCGAGACGGCCGAGGGGCTGCGCTGGCCCGCCTTCGCCGCCTCGCGCGGACGCGTCGGCGGCGGCGCCCTGGAGGAGTCCCTGCCGCGCCTGCACGCGTTGAGGGTGCTGAGCTGGGACCGCGGCGACTGCGTCGCCATCCCGCCCCAGGCCGTGCGGGCGGTGCTCGCGGCGGCCCGGCGCCGGGGCGGCACCGTGGTCGTGGACCTGCCGCGCCGCATCGACGACGGGGTGGCCGAGGCGCTCGCCCAGCTCGATCTGGGACTGCTCGTGGTCCCCGCCGAACTGCGCGCCGTGGCGGCGGCGGGACGGGTGGCGTCGGCCGTCGGCATGGTCCTGCGCGACCTGCGGGTGGCGGTCCGCGGGCCTTACTCGCCCGGACTCGACGACCGCGAAGTGGCGCGGCTGCTCGGCCTGCCCCTGGCCGGCGAGGTGCCCGCGGAGTCCGCGCTGCTGCGGCCGAACGGGGGCAAGGCGCCACCGGGAGCGGCGGCGCGAGGACCGCTCGCGCGGTTCTGCAAGGAGTTCTGGGCACGGGCCCTGGTCGAGACGGCCGGTCCGTGAGCACCTTCCCCGAAACCGGGCGGGCCACCGGCTCGGCGCTCCTGGACGGCGTACGGCAGTGGCTGGCCGAGAGCGGCGCCGAGCCGACCCCCGCGCGCGTGGCGCAGGCCCTGCGCGAACAGGGACGGGTCCTCGGGGACGCCGAAGTGCTCGGTGCCGCCGAGCAACTGCGCTGCGAACTGGTCGGCAGCGGGCCGCTGGAGGCACTGCTGGGGGATCCCACGGTGACCGACGTGCTGGTCTCGGCTCCGGACCGGGTCTGGGTGGACCGGGGCGGCGGGCTTGAACTGACCGCGGTCACCTTCCCGGACGCGGCGGCCGTACGGCGCCTCGCGCAACGGCTGGCCGCGGTGGCCGGACGTCGGCTCGACGACGCGCGGCCCTGGGCCGACGCCCGGCTGCCGGACGGCACCCGGCTGCACGCGGTGCTGCCCCCGGTCGCCGTCGGCTGCACCTGCCTCTCACTGCGGGTGGTGCGACCTCGTGCCTTCACCCTCGACGAGTTGGTCGCGGCGGGCACCGTGCCGCCGGGCGGGGACCGGGTGCTGCGGGCGCTGCTGAGGGCCCGGCTGTCCTTCGTGATCAGCGGCGGCACCGGCAGCGGCAAGACGACCCTGCTGAGCGCGCTGCTCGGGCTCGTGGGTCCGGGGGAGCGGATCGTGCTCGCGGAGGACTCCGCGGAGCTGCGGCCGGATCATCCGCACGTCGTACGTCTGGAGGCGAGACCCGCCAACCAGGAGGGCGCGGGCCTCGTGACCCTTGAGGACCTGGTGCGGCAGGCGCTGCGGATGCGCCCGGACCGACTGGTCGTCGGCGAGGTGCGCGGCCCCGAAGTGGTCCATCTGCTGGCCGCGTTGAACACCGGTCACCAAGGCGGGTGCGGAACGGTCCACGCCAACGCGGCCGCCGACGTACCGGCCCGGCTGGAGGCGCTCGGCACCGCGGCCGGGCTCGACCGGGCCGCGCTGCACAGCCAGGTCGCGGCGGCGCTGTCGGTGGTTCTGCACCTCTCGCGCGACCGGGCGGGGCGGCGGCGGATCGCCGAGGTCCACGTGCTGGAGCGGGACGCGACGGGGCTGGTGCGGACGGTGCCGGCACTGCGCTGGGGCGCGCGGGCGTTCGCCCGCGAGCGGGGGTGGGAGCGGCTGCGGGAGCTGCTTCGCGGCCCGGACGGCGGGAACGGACGGGAGGGCGAGTGACGGCAGGCCGGAAGGCGGCGGAGGGAGGACGAGCAAGGGGGAGAGGACGGCGGGTCGGCCGGATGGGGCGGGGCGGCGGGTGGAGGTGTGACGGGTTCCGAGGGGTTCGAGTGACCGGTCCGTGTGACCGGTCCGTGTGACCGGTTCGGGGCGGACGGCAGGCTGGCGGACGCTCGGGCTCGACGGGCGGAGGTGCCGGATGACGAGAAGGGACGGCGCAAGACGTGAGCACGATGGGTGGGATCTCGTGGGGCGAGTCGGTGACGGGCGCGAGCGTGGCGTGCGCGGGAGCGGCCGTCTGGTGGACGGGCGGTCGGCACTCCGCGGCCCGGCGGGCGCAACTGCTGCTCGCGGGCGGCGGGGCGGTCGCCACCGGACCGCCCGTATTGCGGCGGCTGTCCGGTGGACTGCGGCAGATCCGCGAACGCTGGCGGGCCGAGTGGTGGGCGCTGGCCGCCGGACTGGTGCTGGCGGTGCTGGGGGCCTCGGTGCTGCCGGTCGCCGTGGGGGCCGCCGGGGTGCCGCTGGCGCGCCGGGCGCGGCTGGCCGGCCGGGCCGGAAAAGCGCGGGAGCGCCGGGAAGACGCGGTCATCGCTCTCTGCGGGACGCTCGCCGGAGAGGTGCGGGCCGGGCGGCAGCCGGGTGAGGCGCTGATGCGCGCCGCACGCGACTGCGAGGGGCTCGGGGACGCGCAGGCGGCGGTGCTGGCGGCGGCGAGGTTCGGCGGGGACGTCCCGACGGTGCTCGCGGCCGCGGCTCGGCAACCGGGGGCCGAGGGACTGCTGGGACTCGCGGCGTGCTGGCGGGTGGCCGTGGACCGGGGTGCGGGCCTCGCGGCCGGACTCGACCGGATCGAGCGGGCGCTGCGCGCCGAACGGGACCAGCGAGCCGACCTCCGTGCCCAGCTGGCCGGTGCCCGCTCCACGGCGGTGATGCTCGCCGGTCTGCCCGCCCTGGGGCTCCTCCTCGGCGGCGCGCTGGGCGCCGACCCGCTGCACGTGCTCCTGCACACCGGGGCCGGCCTGGGCTGTCTGCTGGCCGGCGCTCTCCTCGAGGGCGTCGGGATGTGGTGGGCGCTGCGGATCGTACGAGGGGCGGAGGTCGCGTGAGCGTGGGAGCGGAAGTTTTCCACAGGTTGGGGGTGACCTTGGGGGTGGCGCTCGTCCTCGGTGGGCTGGGGTCCTGGGCGGCGGCCGTGCGGCGACGGCGCAGGGTACGGCTGCGGATCGCCGAACTGCTCGCCCTGGAGTCGGAATCGACGGGTGGCCGCCCCGAGATCGGTGAAGCCGTACGGCGCTGGCTGCCCTGGGCGGGGGCGGTGACCGCCGGATGGGTGGTGGTCGGCGGCCTCGCAGGAGTGCTGGCCGGCGTGCTCATGGCGGCCGGGCTGCGGCGGTGGCGTCTGCGGCAGGCGCAGGCGTCCGCAGGCAGCGCGGCGGACGTCGACGTGGGGGAGGCCGCCCGGCAGCTCCCGCTCGCCGCGGAACTGCTGGGTGCCTGTGTCGAGGCCGGAGCCGGTCCGGTGATCGCCGCCCAGGCGACCGGCGAGGCGCTCGGCGGCCCGGTCGGGTCGGCGCTGGTGTGCGGCGCCGCGGAGGTGCGGCTCGGGGGCGAACCGGGCGAGGCCTGGCGGCGGCTGGCCTCGATCCCGGGCGCCGAGGCCCTGGCGCGGCTGCTGGAGCGGGCCGGTGTCTCCGGGCTCCCCGCGGCGGGCCCCGTCGCACGGTTCGCCGCGGACGCCCGCGCGGAACGGGCGCGTGACGCGGCGGTACGGGCCAGACGGGCGGCGGTGCTGGTCACCGTGCCGGTGGGGCTGTGCTTCCTGCCCGCGTTCATCGCCGTCGGCGTACTGCCCGTGGTGATCGGGCTGGCGGGCGAAGTGCTAGGAGGAGGTGGCGGATGACCGGACGACAGGCCTGAGGGCGCACGACCGGGAGCGAGGGCCGGCACCGGGCCGGCCGGCACGGACCAGAGAGATCGACGGAACCGGACCTTACGGGGGCTGAGATGTACAAGACGGTACGGGTGCGGCTGCGCGCCCTGAAGCACAGGGCACGTGCGGTACGTGAGGACGCGGGGATGGTCACGTCCGAGTACGCGATGGGGATCGTCGCGGCAGTGGCGTTCGCCGTGCTCCTCTACAAAGTGGTGACGAGCGGCGAGGTCGGCGCGGAGCTGGAGGCCATCGTGAAGCGAGCGCTCAGTGCGTCGATGTGAGAGGGGAGCGGACCGGGGGTTCGTGACGGCCGAGTCGGCGGTGGTGCTGCCCGTGCTGGTGCTGTTCGCGCTGGCGCTGGTGTGGGGGCTGCTCGTGGCGGCCGTACGGATCCAGTGCGCGGACGCGGCGCGGACGGGGGCACGGGCGGCGGCCCGTCAGGACTCGCCCGACGCGGTCCTGGAGGTCACCAGGTCGGCGGCACCGAGCGGTGCGGAGGTCACGGTGGGCCGTTCGGGTGACCAGGTCCGTGTGGTGGTCGTGGCCAGGCCACCGGCGCTGCACGGGCTGCCGTTCGAGGTACGGGAGGAGGCCGTGGCATGGGCCGAGGAAACGGTGGAGTCGGCGGAGGCGGATCCATGACGGGGCGTCGAGGGCTCAGGGCGGTCCGAGGACTCCGGGCGGAGGGCGCCGGACGCGACGGCGGGCCGTGCTCGGACCGCGGTTCCGCCACCGTCTGGAGCGTCGGAGCGCTCGCCGTGCTGTGCGTGGTGTTCGGGGTGGTGCTGGCGCTGGGCCAGGCCGTCCTGACCCGGCACCGGGCGGCCGGCGGAGCGGACCTCGCGGCGCTCGCGGCGGCCGACCACGCGGCGGAGGGCGGCACGGCGGCCTGCGCGCGGGCCGAGCGGGTGGCTCGGGCCCAGGGCACCCGGCTGGTGCGGTGCGCCGTGGTGGGCGCCGTCTCGGACGTGTCCGCGGCCTCGGGGCGGGGGCCGTTCGAGGCCGAGGTCAGGGCCCGGGCGGGCCCGGCGGGTCCGCCGGGACAGGTCCCGCGGACCCTCCCCGCGCCGCTTCCCGGCCCCGCGCCGACCGGGGGACCCGCCCCTGCTCCCGCGCCGGTCCCGCGACCCGGCCCTATTCCTGTGCCGGTCCCGCGACCCGGCCCTATTCCCGTGCCGGTCCCGGGAGCCGCCCCGACTCCGGCGCTCCCCGATCCTGCGCCTCGTCCTGCGGCGCATCCTGTGCTCCGTCCTGCGGTTCCTCCCGCGGAGCTTCCCGCAGCAGAACCGTGAGCAGGCGTACGGCGCCCCGCTTGTGCAGGGGATCGTTCCCGTTGCCGCACTTGGGCGACTGGATGCAGGACGGGCAGCCGGCCTCGCACTCGCAGGCGGCGATGGCCTGACGGGTGGCGGTGAGCCAGGCGCGGGCGGTGTGGAAGGCGCGCTCCGCGAAGCCCGCGCCGCCGGGGTGGCCGTCGTAGACGAAGACCGTCGGCAGGAGGGTGTCGGGGTGCAGGGGTACGGACACGCCGCCGATGTCCCAGCGGTCGCAGGTCGCGAAGAGGGGCAGCATCCCGATCGAGGCGTGCTCGGCGGCGTGCAGGGCGCCGCCCAGGATCTCCGGGTTGATCCGGGCCTCGTCGAGCTGGTCCTCGGTGACCGTCCACCACACGGCCCGGGTCCGCAGCGTACGAGGGGGGAGGTCGAGCTTCGTCTCGCCCAGCACCTCACCGGTGATGACGCGTCTGCGCAGGAAGGAGACGACCTGGTTGGTGACCTCCACGGAGCCGTAGCACAGGCGGCCGTCGCCCCAGGGGATCTCGGTGTCGGTCTCCAGGACGGAGATCGACGTGGTGTCGCGGGCGACCGTCGAGTACGGCGGGGCGGCCTCTTCGACCAGGGCGACCGAGTCCTCCAGGTCGAGGGAGCGGACGAGGTACGTACGTCCCTGGTGGAGGTGGACCGCGCCCTCGTGGACGGCGGTGTGGGAGGCGCTCTCGTCGACCGTGCCCAGCAGTCGGCCCGTGCCCTCCTCGACGATCTGCACCGGCCTTCCGCCCTCGCCGCGGATGTCGGTCAGGTCGGCGGCCCGCTCCCGGCGGGTCCAGTGCCAGGCCTTCGTCCGCCGGCGCAGCAGCTTCGCGGCCTCCAGTTGCGGCAGCAGTTCCGCGGCCGCCGGACCGAAGAGGTCCAGGTCCTCCTCGACCAGCGGCAGCTCCGCCGCCGCCGCGCACAGGTGCGGGGCGAGGACGTAGGGATTGTCGGGGTCGAGGACCGTCGATTCCACCGGTCGGTCGAACAGGGCCTCCGGATGATGGACGAGGAAGGTGTCCAGCGGATCGTCGCGGGCCACCAGGACGGCGAGGGCACCCTGCCCGGAGCGTCCGGCCCGGCCCGCCTGCTGCCACAGCGACGCGCGGGTGCCCGGGTAGCCGGTGATGAGCACGGCGTCCAGGCCCGACACGTCCACGCCGAGTTCCAGCGCGGTCGTGGCGGCGAGACCGAGGAGCTCGCCGGAGTGCAGGGCGCGTTCCAGGGCGCGGCGCTCCTCGGGGAGGTAGCCGCCGCGATACGCCGCGACACGCCGGGCCAGTGAACGATCCACCTCGGCGAGACGCTCCTGGGCGATGACGGCGATGAGCTCGGCGCCGCGCCGGGACCGTACGAAGGCGACCGTGCGTACGCCCTGCACGGCGAGGTCGGTGAGCAGGTCGGCCGTCTCGGCGGTGGCCGTCCGGCGTACCGGAGCGCCTTTCTCGCCCTGCATCTCGGTGAGCGGGGGCTCCCAGAGGGCGAACACCAGTTCACCGCGGGGCGAGGCGTCGTCGGCGACCTCGACCACCGGCAGGCCGGTCAGCCGGCGGGCGGCCACGGCCGGTTCGGCGGCGGTGGCGGACGCCAGCAGGAAGACCGGGGAGGCCCCGTAGCGGGCGCACAGGCGGCGCAGGCGGCGCAGCACCTGGGCGACATGGGAGCCGAAGACGCCCCGGTAGGTGTGGCACTCGTCGACGACGACGTATCTGAGCGACTTCAGGAAGGAGGACCAGCGCGGGTGGGACGGCAATATGCCGCGGTGGAGCATGTCCGGGTTGGTCAGGACGTAGTTGGCGTACTGGCGGACCCACTCGCGTTCCTCGAAGGGCGTGTCGCCGTCGTACACGGCCGGGCGTACGGCCTTGCCCAGGGGCTGCGCGAGTGCCTTCACCGCGCGGCACTGGTCGGCCGCCAGAGCCTTCGTGGGGGCCAGGTACAGGGCGGTGGCGCCGCGGCCGTTCGGGGCCTCGGAGCCGTCCAGGAGCGCGGACAGGACCGGGACGAGGTAGGCGAGGGACTTGCCGGACGCGGTGCCGGTCGCGACCACCACCGACTCGCCGTCCAGGGCGTGCTCGGCGACCTCCGCCTGGTGGGCCCAAGGGTGTTCGATGCCCGCGGACCGGACGGCCGCGACGACCTCGGAGCGAATCCGGTGAGGCCAGACGGCATGGCGACCCGCACGCGGGGGCAAGTGCTCCGTATGAGTGATGCGCGAAGCCCGGCTCGGCCCCGAGGCGAGCCGGTTCAGGACTGTGCTCGGCGCGGGGCGGGACTCGGGTTCCGCCGGGGATCGATCGGTTCGGTGATTCTCGGCCATCGGCACCGAGTGTGTCACTGGCGTGACGGACAATGGAGCCAAGGCGTCGTGCACGCCTGCCGGTAAGTGATTGAATGCCATCGCGGCTGGCGAACCGTCCTGGGGGCTCTGCCGAGGTGTCCCATGGGGCGACCGCTCGATAGCAAGGTGCTGGAGGATCCGTGGACCTGTCCCTGTCGACCCGTACCGTCGGCGATCGTACGGTCGTCGAGGTCGGTGGCGAAATCGACGTATATACCGCGCCCAAGTTGCGCGAACAGTTGGTCGAGCTGGTGAACGACGGCAATTTCCACCTCGTCGTCGACATGGAGGGCGTGGACTTCCTCGACTCCACCGGGCTCGGCGTGCTGGTCGGCGGCCTGAAGCGGGTGCGTGCCCACGAGGGCTCGCTGCGCCTGGTCTGCAACCAGGAGCGCATTCTGAAGATCTTCCGTATCACCGGTCTGACCAAGGTGTTCCCCATCCACACCTCGGTCGACGAAGCGGTGGCGGCGACCGACTGATCACCGTCCGGGCCGTGTGCCCGGGGGGTCGAGTTGAACACCAGGGGGACCGGGCTTTCGGCAGCCCGGCCCCCCGACCGCACGCCCGTAGTTCCGAGGGGGATGCATGGCCACCGTCGAACTCCGCTTCAGCGCGCTGCCCGAGCACGTCAGGACCGCCCGGCTCGTGGCGGCAGCGGTGGCGCGCAGGGCCGGGGTGGACGAGGCCGTCCTCGACGAGGTGCGGCTCGCCGTCGGCGAGGCGTGTTCCCGCGCCGTCGGACTGCACCGGAACGGTGCCATCACAGCGCCGATCCAGGTCCTGCTCGTCGAGGAGGAGAAACAGTTCTCCATCGAGGTCGGGGACGAGGCGCCGCACGCCCCCCGGGAGGGCTCGGTCGGCGACGTGGTCGAGGATCCGGACATCGAGGCCGAGGAGGACGAGATGGGCCTCGCGGTCATCAGCGGACTCGTCGACGACGTGGAGGTGTCCGCCGGACAGAGCGGCGGACGCATCCGCATGACCTGGCCGACCACCCCGCCCGCCGTCGCGTCGGTCTGACGCCCGATCGGCGCACCACCGCATCACCCCCGCACGGGCCCTGCTGAGCAGGGCCCTTCGTGTTTTCCTCACCCGTTCGCAGGAATGCGTGAAGAAATTCACGATCAATCGGGCGATCATTCGATCAAGCGCCCCCGCGAGCGTCAATGCTTTTAAGGCATTACCTCTTTCGGGGTCGATGGCGTGACCTCGATCATTTGCTGGAGAGCAAGTGAAGGCTAATTCCGTTTACCGCGCCCTGTTTTGATCAGGTTCCGGTACCTAGAATCCGTCCACATCTTGAGCTCAGCCCAAGCGTCAAGGAGGACGAATGGCGGGGCTTTCTACCCCTCAGCAGTTCGATCACCCCACAACCTTCGCAGCCGCAGTTCTGACCGACGACAATCGCGTCCTGGTGACCGTCATCGGTGTCGTGGCGCTGGCCGCCCTCGTGGTCGCGGGTGTCCTGGTGCGCCAGGTGCTCGCCGCGGGCGAGGGCACCGACAGCATGAAGAAGATCGCGGCGGCGGTCCAGGAAGGCGCCAACGCCTATCTGGCCCGGCAGTTGCGCACGCTCGGCGTATTCGCCGTGGTCGTCTTCTTCCTGCTCATGCTGCTGCCCGCGGACGACTGGAATCAGCGGGCCGGCCGGTCGATCTTCTTCCTGATCGGCGCCGGGTTCTCGGCGGCCACCGGCTATATCGGCATGTGGCTCGCCGTGCGCAGCAATGTGCGTGTCGCCGCGGCGGCCAGGGAAGCGACCCCGGCGGAGGGTGAGCCGGAAAAGGACCTCACCACCGTCTCGCACAAGGCAATGAAGATCGCTTTCCGCACGGGCGGCGTCGTCGGCATGTTCACGGTGGGGCTCGGTCTGCTGGGCGCCTCCTGCGTGGTGCTGGTGTACGCGGCCGACGCGCCGAAGGTGCTCGAGGGATTCGGCCTCGGCGCCGCCCTGATCGCCATGTTCATGCGAGTCGGCGGAGGTATCTTCACCAAGGCCGCCGACGTCGGCGCCGACCTGGTCGGCAAGGTCGAGAAGGGCATCCCGGAGGACGACCCGCGCAATGCCGCGACCATCGCCGACAACGTGGGCGACAACGTCGGCGACTGCGCGGGCATGGCGGCCGACCTGTTCGAGTCGTACGCCGTGACCCTGGTCGCCGCGCTGATCCTCGGCAAGGCGGCCTTCGGGAACTTCGGCCTCGCCTTCCCGTTGCTGGTGCCGGCGATCGGCGTCGTCACCGCGATGATCGGCATCTTCGCCGTGTCCCCGCGCCGCACCGACCGCAGTGGCATGTCCGCGATCAACCGGGGCTTCTTCATCTCCGCGGTGATCTCGGTCGTGCTGGTCGCGCTGGCGGTCTTCGTCTACCTGCCGTCGACGTACGCCGGTCTCGACGGCGTCACCGACGCGGCGATCAAGGGCAAGAGCGGCGATCCGCGGATCCTCGCCCTGGTCGCGGTGGCGATCGGCATCCTGCTCGCCGCCGTCATCCAGCAGCTGACCGGCTACTTCACCGAAACCACCCGCCGCCCGGTCAGGGACATCGGCAAGACCTCGCTGACCGGCCCGGCCACCGTCGTCCTCGCCGGTATCTCCGTCGGCCTGGAGTCGGCCGTCTACACCGCGCTGCTGATCGGCCTCGGTGTGTACGGCGCCTTCCTGCTCGGCGGTACGTCGATCATGCTGGCGCTGTTCGCCGTGGCGCTGGCCGGCACCGGTCTGCTCACCACGGTCGGTGTGATCGTCGCGATGGACACCTTCGGTCCGGTCTCCGACAACGCCCAGGGCATCGCCGAGATGTCCGGCGACGTCCAGGGGGCGGGCGCACAGGTGCTCACCAACCTGGACGCGGTCGGCAACACCACCAAGGCCATCACCAAGGGCATCGCCATCGCCACCGCGGTGCTGGCGGCGTCGGCGCTCTTCGGGTCGTACCGTGACGCGATCACCACCGGGGCGCAGGACGTCGGCGAGAAACTCACCGGAGCGGGCGCGCCGATGAGCCTGATGATGGACATCTCGCAGCCCAACAACCTCGTCGGCCTCATCGCCGGCGCGGCGGTCGTCTTCCTCTTCTCGGGCCTGGCGATCAACGCGGTGTCGCGTTCGGCGGGATCCGTGGTCTTCGAGGTGCGGCGGCAGTTCCGCGAGAAGCCGGGGATCATGGACTACACGGAGACCCCCGAGTACGGCAAGGTCGTCGACATCTGCACCAAGGACGCCCTGCGTGAACTCGCCACGCCCGGCCTGCTGGCCGTGATGGCACCGATCTTCATCGGCTTCACGCTCGGCATCGGCCCGCTCGGCGCGTACCTCGCGGGCGCGATCGGGGCGGGCACGCTGATGGCGGTGTTCCTCGCCAACTCCGGCGGCGCCTGGGACAACGCCAAGAAGCTCGTGGAGGACGGCCACCACGGCGGCAAGGGGAGCGAGGCGCACGCGGCCACGGTGATCGGCGACACGGTCGGCGACCCCTTCAAGGACACCGCCGGCCCCGCGATCAACCCGCTGCTGAAGGTGATGAACCTGGTGGCGCTGCTGATTGCGCCGGCTGTCATCAAGTTCTCCTACGGCCACGACAAGAGCATGGGGGTGAGGATCTCGATCGCGGTCCTCGCGCTCCTGGTCATCGTGGTCTCGGTGTACATCTCCAAGCGGCGCGGTATCGCCGTGGGCGACGAGGAGAACGCCGAGCGGGCCTCCAAGTCGGCCGATCCTGCGGTGGTTTCGTAGGCGGTCCGGGCGAGGCCGGGCTCACGGGCGGGCGGTGGCGCGTGTCGACGCGTCGCCGCCCGCCCTTGTGCGTGTTCGCGCCCCTGCTCGTGAGCCTTCTCTCACTTGGTGCAAATGGCTAAATAGATGCTCATAAGGGGCATTCGTCGAGGGTCTGTCGTCCGCGTGGCGTGTATGTTCCGGGGCCGAGAGCCATGGAAGGGACCAACCCGGTGAACAAGAAGCTCGCGGCCGCACTGTCCGGCGGTGCGGTACTGACAATGGCGCTGTCGGGATGTACCAGCAGCAGCAGCGACGACGGTGGCAGCGCGAAGCTGAGCGCCTGGGCCAAGCAGGTCTGCGACTCCGTCCAGCCGCAGGCCAAGAAGATCGCGGCCGCCAACGCCGCCATCCAGAAGCAGACCTCGGACAACAGCGCGCCGGCGGACGTCCAGAAGACCGACTCCCAGGCGTTCCAGGACATGTCGGACGCCTACAAGGCGATCGGCACCGCCGTCGAACAGGCGGGGGCGCCGGACAGCGGGGACGCCAAGAACGCCGAGAAGAAGCAGCAGGGCGCGGTCAAGGAGCTCGACGACATCGCGGCGTCGTACGCCTCCCTGAAGAAGCAGGTCGACGCGCTCGACACCAAGGACCAGGCCAAGTTCGCCGACGGTCTGAAGGACGTCGCCGCCGAGCTCGACAAGCTGAGCAAGAACGGCAACGGCGCCCTCAAGGAACTAGAGGCGGGCGACGTCGGCAAGGCCATGGCCGAGCAGGCGAGCTGCAAGTCCGCCGCGTCGTCGTCGGCGGCGGCGACAGCGGGCTGATCCGGCCCGCCCCCCACCACCTGCCCGGAGGCCCCGTACGTGCGCGTACGGGGCCTCCGGGCGTACGTACATGTTTCCGCCCGAGTGCGCGCGGTGCGGTGGGCGCGATCGCGCGGTCGGCCGGAGCGGACACGATCCGGAGCGGACACAATGGGGACGTGAGCAACTCCACCGACTCCACCCTCATCCCCCTGCCCTCCGCCGACCGCCCCGACGTCACCGCCGGTCTGCGCGACGCCCTGCTCGGTGCCTCCTTCACCGCCGACGGGCTGCTCGAACTGCTCGGCGCCCCCGCGTACACGGCGCTGGCGCGCAGCGAGACCGTCCCCGCGCTCCGGGCGACCCGTGGGGACACGCCGCTGGAGACGCTCGTCCGGCTGTTCCTGCTCCAGCAGCCCGTGCCGCACGCGCGCGTGGCGGGTGTGCTGCCCGTCGACGCGTGTCTGGAGAGCGGCTGGCTGGTGCGCGCCGGCGGGGACGAGGTCGCCGCGACCGTGGACGTACGGCCGTTCGGCGGACCCGACGGCGAGGACTGGTTCATCGTGTCGGACCTGGGCTGCGCGGTCGGCGGCGCGGGAGGCATCGGCGGCCGGGGCGGGCAGGCGGACACCGCCGTGGTCCTCGGTGTGGGCGGCGCGTCCACGACCCTCGCCGGCATCACCGTCCGCACCCCCGTCGGCTCCGCACTCGACCTCGGCACGGGCTCCGGTGTCCAGGCGCTGCACGCCGCCCAGCACGCCACGCGGGTGACGGCGACCGACCTCAACCCGCGTGCCCTGCACATCACCGCCCTCACCCTCGCGCTGTCCGGCGCACCGGCCGCCGACCTGCGCGAGGGCTCGCTGTTCGACCCGGTCCGCGACGACGAGACGTACGACCTGATCGTCTCCAACCCGCCGTTCGTGATCTCGCCGGGCGCCCGGCTGACGTACCGCGACGGCGGGATGGGCGGGGACGATCTGTGCCGCATGCTCGTTCAGCAGTCGGGACAGCGGCTGAACGAGGGCGGGTTCGCGCAGTTCCTCGCCAACTGGCAGCACGTGGAGGGGGAGGACTGGCAGGACAGGCTCAGGTCGTGGGTCCCGCGCGGCTGTGACGCCTGGATCGTGCAGCGCGAGGTGCAGGATGTCACGCAGTACGCCGAGCTGTGGCTCAGGGACGCGGGAGACCACCGCAGCGACCCGGTCGAGTACCAGGCGCGCTACGACGCATGGCTGGACGAGTTCGAGGCGCGCAAGGTGAAGGCCGTCGGCTTCGGCTGGATCACCCTGCGCCGGACGGCCGCCGAGCCCTCCGTCACCGTGGAGGAGTGGCCGCACTCCGTCGAACAACCGCTCGGTGACACGATCCGGGCGCACTTCGACCGCCTCGACTACCTGCGGGAGCACGACGACGCCGCGCTGCTCGCCGGTCACTTCAGGCTCGCCACCGAGATCGTCCAGGAGCAGGTCGGGCTGCCCGGCGCCGAGGATCCGGAGCATGTCGTGCTGCGTCAGCACCGGGGTATGCGCAGGGCCACCAAGGTGGACACGGTCGGCGCGGGCTTCGCGGGCGTGTGCGACGGCTCGTTGAGCGCGGGCCGCATCCTCGACGCCATCGCCCAACTGGTCGGCGAGGACCCGGTGCTGCTGCGCGACCGCACCCCCGCCCAGATCCGTCTGCTGGTGGAGCAGGGGTTCCTCGAACCGGAGCGGTGAGCCCGCGACCGGGTGCCCCGTGACTCCGTCCCGCCATGACCCCGTCGTCCGCCGTGCGGCTCCCGCCGCACGGCACCTCGGGTGACCGCGTCGGCATCCCGCTCCGGGACGTGAAACCGGCCAACATCCTCCGGCGCCGGACGCTTCGGCGACGCACCTGCGCACGCGTGCGTCACCGGTCACGGCATCGCGCTGCGGCCCGGGTCCCGCGAGCCCCGGTCGCCCGCCACCGCCGGCCTCTCGGCACGCGCCGGCCGTCCCGGCACGCCGAGGGGGTCGGCGACGCGGCCGAGTTCCACGGAAACAAGTTCGAGTCACCGCGCGGGCGCCGCGAAGACGACGCGCGGGCGCCGCGAAGACGACCGGAAAGACACCCTGCCCGGCACGGCCTGGGGCGGTGGCGGGATCACGGCCGTGTCGGCCCGGCGTTCACCTCGGGTTCTTCTGCGCGCCGCCCATGCGTGGCAGTCTCCTGGCAGCGGCCCGTCGAAGGCCGCGGAAAAGGGGCGCGGCAGACCATGGAGAGCGGGCCGGCGATCTTCACCGGAGTGGTGTTCGCCCTGTTCGGAACCGGGTTGCTGGTGTGGACCGCGACCCGCGTCAGGCGTCGCGAACCGGTCGCCCTCGGTGTGAACCCGGTCGCATCGGCGACCCTCGCCGCTCTCGTGGGAGCGGCCGCGCTGGTGCTCGCCGCATGGTGCCTCGTCCGCGTCCGATAGCTGTCCAGGCCTCCTCCCGCCAGTAATTGAGAGGTCGCACTCCGGATCGCCTCGGAAGGACTGCCGGAAGGACTGGTGGACACTCCGGGCGGCAGGAATGGCGGTAGTCGGGTTACCGTTCGAGTGGCCGTTGCGGGCTTTTCCCGTTTGACACGGGGACGGGATGTACCGTCACACTCCGCAGCGTCACCATGACCCGACCCCGGGAAGAAAGCCCGGGGAGGCCCCAGCGTCGACCGGAGAGAAGAGCGAAGTTGTCCCCGACCAGCGAGACCGCACAGGGCGGCCGCCGACTCGTCATCGTCGAGTCGCCTGCCAAGGCGAAGACGATCAAGGGCTATCTCGGCCCCGGCTACGTCGTCGAAGCGAGCGTCGGGCACATCCGCGACCTCCCCAACGGCGCCGCGGAGGTGCCCGAGAAGTACACCGGCGAGGTCCGCCGCCTCGGGGTGGACGTCGAACACGACTTCCAGCCGATCTACGTGGTCAACGCTGACAAAAAGGCCCAGGTCAAGAAGCTCAAGGACCTGCTGAAGGATTCCGACGAACTCTTCCTGGCCACCGATGAGGACCGCGAGGGCGAAGCCATCGCGTGGCACCTCCTCGAAGTGCTGAAGCCCAAGGTCCCGGTCAAGCGCATGGTGTTCCACGAGATCACCAAGGACGCGATCCGCGAGGCCGTGGCCAACCCGCGCGACCTGAACAAGCGCATGGTCGACGCCCAGGAGACCCGTCGCATCCTCGACCGCCTCTACGGCTACGAGGTGTCGCCGGTCCTGTGGAAGAAGGTCATGCCGCGGCTGTCGGCGGGCCGGGTCCAGTCCGTCGCCACCCGGCTCGTCGTCGAGCGGGAACGCGAGCGCATCGCGTTCCGTTCCGCCGAGTACTGGGACCTGACGGGCACCTTCGCGACCGGCCGCGCGGGAGACCCGTCGGACCCGTCGTCCCTGGTCGCCCGCCTCCAGACGGTCGACGGCAGGCGGGTCGCGCAGGGCCGCGACTTCGACTCCCTGGGGCAGCTCAAGAGCGCGAACATCCTCCACCTCGACGAGGCGAACGCCCGCGCCCTGGCCGCCGCCCTGGAGAACACCCGGTTCGCCGTCCGGTCCGTCGAGTCCAAGCCGTACCGCCGCTCGCCGTACGCCCCGTTCCGTACGACGACGCTCCAGCAGGAGGCCAGCCGCAAGCTCGGCTTCGGCGCCAAGGCCACCATGCAGGTCGCGCAGAAGCTGTACGAGAACGGCTACATCACGTACATGCGTACGGACTCCACGACGCTGAGCGACACCGCGGTCACGGCCGCCCGCGCCCAGGTCACGCAGCTGTACGGCGCCGACTATCTGCCGGACCGGCCGCGCACGTACGCCGGGAAGGTCAAGAACGCCCAGGAGGCGCACGAGGCGATCCGCCCCTCGGGCGATCGTTTCCGCACGCCCGCCGAGACCGGTCTGACCGGCGACCAGTTCAAGCTCTACGAGCTGATCTGGAAGCGGACCGTCGCCTCGCAGATGAAGGACGCGGTCGGCAACTCCGTCACGGTGAAGATCGCCGGCGCTGCCGCCGACGGCCGGGACGTCGAATTCAGCGCCTCCGGCAAGACGATCACCTTCCACGGCTTCCTGAAGGCGTACGTCGAGGGCGCCGACGACCCGAACGCCGAACTCGACGACCGCGAGCGCCGTCTGCCGCAGGTCGCCGAGGGCGACGCGCTCACGGCCGAGGAGATCACGGTCGACGGGCACGCCACCAAGCCCCCGGCCCGCTACACCGAGGCCAGCCTGGTCAAGGAACTCGAGGAGCGCGAGATCGGCCGCCCGTCGACGTACGCGTCGATCCTCGGCACCATCCTCGACCGCGGCTACGTCTTCAAGAAGGGCACGGCCCTCGTGCCGTCCTTCCTGTCCTTCGCCGTGGTGAACCTCCTGGAGAAGCACTTCGGCCGGCTGGTCGACTACGACTTCACCGCGCGCATGGAGGACGACCTCGACCGCATCGCCCGCGGCGAGGCGCAGGCCGTGCCGTGGCTGAAGCGCTTCTACTTCGGCGAGGGCGAGGCGACCGGCGCCGCCGACGCGGGCAACGGCGACGGCGACCACCTCGGCGGTCTCAAGGAACTGGTCACCGACCTGGGCGCGATCGACGCCCGCGAGGTGTCCTCGTTCCCCGTCGGCAACGACATCGTGCTCAGGGTCGGCCGCTACGGGCCGTACATCGAGCGCGGCGAGAAGGACGCCGAGGGCCACCAGCGCGCCGACGTGCCGGACGACCTGGCGCCGGACGAGCTCTCCGTCGACTTCGCGGAGGAACTGCTCGCCAAGCCGAGCGGCGACTTCGAGCTGGGCGCCGACCCGGAGTCGGGCCACCAGATCATCGCCAGGGCCGGCCGCTACGGGCCGTACGTCACCGAGGTGCTCCCCGAGGGCACCCCGAAGACCGGCAAGAACGCGGTCAAGCCGCGCACGGCCTCCCTCTTCAAGTCGATGTCGCTGGACACGGTGACCCTCCAGGACGCGCTCCAGCTGATGTCGCTCCCGCGCGTCGTCGGCACGGACGCGGACGGCGTGGAGATCACCGCGCAGAACGGCCGCTACGGCCCGTACCTGAAGAAGGGCACGGACTCGCGGTCGCTGCAGACCGAGGACCAGCTCCTGACGATCACGCTGGAAGAGGCGCAGGCGATCTACGCCCAGCCCAAGCAGCGTGGCCGCGCGGCCGCCAAGCCGCCGCTGAAGGAGCTGGGCGTGGACCCGGTCAGCGAGAAGCCGGTCGTGGTCAAGGACGGCCGCTTCGGTCCGTACGTCACCGACGGCGAGACCAACGCCACCCTGCGCTCCGGCGACAGCGTCGAGGAGATCACCCCGGAGCGCGGCTTCGAGCTGCTCGCCGAGAAGCGCGCCAAGGGGCCCGCCAAGAAGACGGCGAAGAAGGCACCGGCCAAGAAGGCGCCCGCGAAGAAGGCGCCGGCCAAGAAGGCCACCGCGACGAAGACGGCCGCCAAGAAGACCACGGCGGCGAAGAAGACGACCGCCGCCAAGAAGACGGCCGCCGCGAAGACGGCGACGGCCGCGAAGACGGCGACGGCCGCGAAGACGAGCACGGAGGACTGACGCCCGTTCCGGCCGGCGGCGGCCCCGGGTCCGGCTCGGGCCCGGCTCGGGCCGCCGCGTGGCCGATCGGTGCTCGTGCGGTGCGCCGCTCTCCCGATCTCCTTCACCGCGGGTTCGCGGAACGCACGCCTCGGCATCACTTTGGTGTCGGGGTGTGCGCACGTGTGGGCGAGTGCCTCGGGCTGTCGGCAGGTCCCGATAGGCTGAAAGCATGACGAGAGCCGAGCAGCCAACGGCCAGCCACCCCGCCCCGGACGACGCCCTGGTGGCGGACTCCCGCGAGCGCGCCGTCCGCGCCCTGCTGCGCCGGCCGCAGCTCAAGCGGCTCTGGAGCGCCCAGCTCGTGGGAGGCGTGGGGGACATCCTCACGCTCCTCGTGCTGGTCGTCCTCGCCCTGCAGACGGCGATCGCCGCCGGCTCGTTCGGGGGCGGCTACCGGGGCGTGGCCATCGCCGTCGCCACCGTCTTCGCGGTGCGCATCCTGGCGACCCTGCTCTTCGGCGCCGTGCTCCTCGGCCCGCTGACCTCGCTGACGTCCCCGCAGGGGCCGCTCGACCGCCGCTGGACGATGGTCGGCGCCGACGGTCTGCGGGCCGCGCTGCTGATCGTCGCGCCGCTGTGGATCGACTGGACGCCCGACGACGCGCTCGCGGTCCTCCTGGTCACCGTGTTCGTGACCGGGGTCGCCGAGCGCTTCTGGACGGTGTGCCGCGAGGGCGCGGCACCCGCCCTGCTGCCCGCCCCGCCCCCGGAGGGCGCGACGGTACGGCCGCTGCCGGACCACATGGACGCCCTGCGCCGCCTCTCGCTGCGCACGAGCTTCGTGGCGGTCCCCCTCGCGGCCGCCACGCTTGCCGCCGCGTCCCTCGTCAACAACCTGCTGGGCGCCGGCATCGCCTGGTTCGGCCAGCACCAGGCGGCCCTCGCGTCGTACGTCGCGGCCGGACTGTTCGCCGCCTCGCTGTCCGTGGTGAGCGGCCTGGAGCTGCCCGACGTGCGCACCCCCCGCGCGCGCTCGCCGCTGGAGGGCCTGCGCCGGCCCAGGACGGCCGCGGGTGCCGAAGCCGGTCGCACGGGCGCGATCCCGGTACTGGTGTTCGCCTGCGCGGCCGTCGCCGCGGCGGTCGCCGCCGCCGTCGCCGTGTCGGTGCTGCACGCCAAGGACCTGGGCGGCGGGCCCGTGCTGTACGGGCTGCTGGTGCTCGCGCTGACCGGCGGTGTCGTGGTCGGTATCCGTACCGCGCCGGCCTTCCTGCCGACGCTCTCGCGGCGCCGTCTGCTGTTCCTGTCGCTCGCCTTCACCGGGGTGGCGCTGCTGGCCGCCGGGCTCGTCCCGGACGTCACCAGCGTGCTGCTGATCGTCGCGCTGGCCGGTGTCGGCGCGGGGTCGTCCGCCAACACCGGACACACCCTGCTCGACCAGGAGACCGAAGACGGTCGGCGGGCGCGTACGACCGAGCACCTGCACGCGGTCGTACGGGTCTGTGTGGCGCTGGGCGCGGTGATCGCCCCGCTGATCGCGGCGCTCATCGGGCCGCACCGGCTGGAAAACGGCAAGTTCGTGTTCGCGCACGGCGGGGCCGCGTTCACGCTGATGCTGGTCGGCGCGCTGCTGCTGCCGGTGGCCGCGCTGGTGCTCGCCAAGGTCGACGACCGCTCCGGCGTACCGCTGCGGCACGACCTGCGGGACGCGCTGCTCGGCGGCGACGACCCCGTGCAGGCGCCCGCGACCGGCGGGTTCTTCATCGCCCTGGAGGGCGGCGACGGCGCCGGCAAGTCCACCCAGGCCGACGCGCTCGCCGACTGGATCAGGGCCAAGGGCCACGAGGTCGTGCTCACCCGCGAGCCCGGGGCGACGCCCGTGGGCAAGCGGCTGCGGTCGATCCTGCTGGACGTGTCGTCGGCCGGGCTGTCCCACCGCGCGGAGGCGCTGCTGTACGCCGCGGACCGCGCCGAGCACGTCGACACCGTCGTACGGCCCGCGCTGGAGCGCGGCGCGGTGGTGATCTCGGACCGGTACATCGACTCGTCGGTGGCGTACCAGGGGGCGGGCCGCGACCTGTCCCCGACGGAGATCGCGCGGATCTCCCGCTGGGCGACGAACGGACTGGTCCCGCATCTGACGGTGCTGCTGGACGTGTCGCCGGAGGCGGCCCGCGAGCGGTTCACCGAGGCTCCGGACCGGCTGGAGTCGGAGCCCGCCGAGTTCCACGCGCGGGTGCGCTCCGGTTTCCTGACGCTGGCCGCCGCCGACCCCGGCCGGTACCTGGTCGTCGACGCCGCGCAGGAGCCCGAGGCGGTGACCACGGTCGTCCGGCACCGGCTCGACCAGATGCTGCCGCTGTCCGAGGCCGAGGTGAAGGCCGCCGAGGAGGCCCGCCGCAAGGCCGAGGAGGAGGCCCGGCGCAAGGCCGAGGAGGAGGCCGCGCGCAAGGCCGAGGAGGAGCGTCTGGAGCGCGAGCGCCAGGCGCAGCTGGAGCGGCTGCGCGCCGAGGAGGCCGAGCGCAAGCAGCGCGAGCTGGAGGAGGCCCAGCGGCGCGAGGCCGAACGGCAGGCGGAGGAGGCGCGTCGGCGCGCCGAGGAAGCGCACCGGCGTGCCGAGGAGGAGCGCGCTCGGCTGCTCGCCGAGGAGAAGCTCCGGGCCGAGGAGGAGGAGCGGCGCAGGGCCGAGGAGGAGCGGCGCCGCAAGCAGGCCGAGGAGGAGGCCCGGCTGCGTGCCGAGGCCGAGGCCCGGCGGCTGGAGAAGCAGCGCAAGGCCGAGGAGGCACTGCTGCGGGCGGAGGCGGCACGCCGGGCCGCCGAGCAGGCCACGGCCGCCGCGCAGGCGGGACCGCAGCCGAAGGCGCCGTCGGCCGCGGCCGTGACGTCGGAGGCGGCGACCGTGCCGACGCCGGTGGTGAAGCCTGCCCCCGCGGCGGGTGATCCGGTGGACGAGACGACGGTGCTGCGGCGGGTGCGCGAGCGGGACGCCGAGGACCCGCGGTCCTCGGGGGCCGCGTCCGCCACCGGGTCCGAGGCGGAGGTGACGGCCGAGCTGCCGCAGCCGCCGGTGCCGTCGGGCGCCGCGGACGAGACCACGGTGCTGCCGCCGGTCGCCCCCGGCGCGGCGGACGAGACGGCCGTGCTCCCGGCGGTGCGCGAGGAGGACCTCGCGGGCCGGGTGCCGTCCGGGTTCTTCCGCGACGAGCCGTCGGGGGAGTCGAGGCCGCGGCAGGCGGACCGTCCCGACGACCGGACGCGTGAGCTGCCGCAGATCGACGAGGACGGCGCGCCGCGGCGGCGGGCCCGGCCCGACTGGGCCGAGGAGACGCCGCTGGACGACCTGCCGACGCTCGCGGACGAGCTGCTCGGCCCGCGTGGAGACGACGACGAGGGACACGACGACCGGCCGGGGCGCCGTCGCGGCGGCCGGGGCCGCTGAGCCCCCTCGCCGCCGGGGGATTGCGCGCTCGGCGGCTTCCCGCCCTCGGGACCCCGGGACCTTCCGGGGCGGCACGGGGTGGTGCGGGGCGGCTCCTGGGGCGGGCTGCTCTGTCAGTGGCTGCCCGCACAATGGAATCCGCACCGCGAAACGTGACGAAAGGGCGGCCTGACCCATGACCGTGTGGGACGACCTCGTCGGGCAGGAGAAGGTCAGCGAGCAGCTGGCCGCCGCCGCCCGGGACGCCGACGCCTTCGTCACGGCGACGGCCGCCGCCGCGCCGCCGCCCGAGACGTCGAAGATGACGCACGCCTGGCTGTTCACCGGCCCGCCCGGCTCGGGGCGGACGCAGACGGCGCGGGCCTTCGCCGCCGCGCTGCAGTGCGTGAGCCCCGACCGTGCCCTCGGCGGGGCCCCTGGCTGCGGGTTCTGCGACGGCTGCCACACGGCGCTCGTCGGCACCCACGCCGACGTGAGCACGGTCGCCGCCGTGGGCGCCGAGATCCTGGTGAAGGACATGCGGGACACGGTCCGCAAGTCGTTCACGTCACCGGCGAACGGCCGCTGGCAGATCATCCTCGTCGAGGACGCCGAGCGGTTGAACGAGAAGTCGGCCAACGCCGTCCTCAAGGCCGTCGAGGAACCGGCGCCCCGCACGGTCTGGCTGCTGTGCGCGCCCTCGCTGGAGGACGTCCTGCCGACCATCCGCTCCCGCTGCCGCCACCTCAACCTGCGGACCCCGTCGGTCGACGCCGTCGCCGACATGCTCGTACGCCGTGAGGGCATCGAGCCCGGCGTCGCCGCTGCCGCCGCCCGCGCCACGCAGGGGCACGTCGACCGGGCCCGCCGCCTCGCCTCCGATCCGGCCGCGCGCGAGCGCCGGGCCGCAGTGCTGAAGCTTCCGCTGCGGGTCGAGGACGTCGGCGGCTGCCTCCGGGCCGCCCAGGAGCTGGTCGACGCGGCCGCCGAGGACGCCAAGCAGCTCGCCGAGGAGATGGACGGCAAGGAGACCGAGGAGCTCAAGGCGGCGCTGGGCGCGGTCCAGGGCGGACGGATGCCGCGCGGCACGGCCGGGGTCATGAAGGACCTGGAGGACATGCAGAAGCGCCGCCGGACCCGGACCCAGCGCGACAGCCTCGACCTCGCCCTCACCGACCTCACCGGCTTCTACCGCGACGTCCTCGCCCTCCAGCTCGGCTCCCGGATCGCCCTGGCCAACATGGACGCGGAGGACGCCCTGGAGCGCCTCGCCCGCGGCAGCAGTCCGGAGTCCACCCTCCGCCGTATCGAGGCGATCGGCGCCTGCCGTGACGCCCTCGACCGGAACGTGGCGCCGCTGCTGGCGGTGGAGGCGATGACGATGGCCCTCAGATCGGGCTGAGGGCGGTGCTCCTCGGATCGGGCTGAGGGCGGTGCTCCTCGGATCGGGCTGAGGGCGAGGTCCCTCGGATCGGGCTGAGGAGCAGCCTTCGGTACGGCCCGCACGACTCGCCTCCCCCACCCCGCGGGCCGACGGCCTAACCCGTACGGTGGCACATCGTGTGCGCAACGCATCCGAGGCGTCGCACAGAGTTAGGCTCGCCTGATGCACATCAGGCGCGCTCCTCGTCCGACCGGCCGAAACCTCCAGCACCGCTTCCGAGTCACCGGCACCGTCACGGCGCGTGGCGTCGGCACCCTGCTCGGCGTCGCGGCCATGCTCATCTCCGCGTGCTCCCCGCAGGGAGTGACGAGTTCCGGGACCACCACAATCACCGCGGCCACGGCGACCACCGCGGCGGAGCCGGCACTGACCGCACTGCCCCGGGCCACCCCGTCCGCGCTCGCGTCGTACTACCGGCAACGGCTGACCTGGCGCAGCTGCGGTACCCCCGGCTTCGAGTGCGCCACGATGAAGGCGCCGCTGGACTACGCCGATCCAGCCGCCGGTGACGTACGGCTGGCCGTGGCCCGCAAGAAGGCCACCGGACCGGGCGAGCGGCTGGGCTCGCTGCTGGTGAACCCTGGCGGACCGGGCGGCTCGGCGATCGACTACCTCGAGCAGTACGCCGGCATCGGCTACCCCGCCGAGGTCCGCGCCCGCTACGACATGGTCGCCGTCGACCCGCGGGGCGTGTCCCGCAGCGAGCCCGTCGTGTGCCTCGACGGGCCGCAGATGGACGCGTACACGCAGACGGACGTCACACCCGACGACCGGCAGGAGGTCGACGCACTCGTCGCTGCGTACAAGAAGTTCGCCGAGGGCTGCGGCCGGAACGCCCCCCGGCTGCTGCGCCATGTCTCGACCATGGAGGCGGCCCGGGACATGGACATCCTGCGGGCGGTGCTGGGCGACGAGAAGCTGCACTACCTGGGGGCGTCGTACGGCACGCTCATCGGGGCGACGTACGCGGGCCTGTACCCCGAGCGGGTGGGCCGGATGGTCCTGGACGGCGCGATGGACCCGGAGCTGTCCTCGTACCGGATGAACCTCGAACAGACCGCGGGCTTCGAGACGGCCTTCCAGTCGTTCGCGCGGAACTGCGTGCGGCAGAGCGACTGCCCGCTGGAGAGCAAGGACAAGACACCCGAACAGGTCGGCGACAGCCTCGAGGCCTTCCTCCGCAAACTCGACGCCCACCCCATCCCCACGGGCGACCCGGACGGCCGCAAGCTCGGGGAGGCCCTGGCCACCACCGGCGTGGTCGCCGCGATGTACGACCAGGCGTCCTGGCCGCAGCTGCGCGAGGCGCTGGACTCGGCGATGAAGGACAACGACGGCGCCGGCCTGCTCGCCCTCTCCGACAGCTACTACGAACGCGACTCCGAGGGCCGCTACAGCAATCTGATGTTCGCCAACGCGGCGGTGAACTGCCTGGACCTCCCGCCCTCGTTCACCGGCCCGGAGCAGGTGCAGCAAGCCCTGCCCGCCTTCGAGAAGGCCTCCCCGGTCTTCGGCGCGACCCTCGCCTGGTCCGCCCTGAACTGCGCGTACTGGCCGGTGCGGCCCACGGGTGAGCCGCACCGCATCCAGGCGCCGGGCGCGCCCCCGATCGTCGTGGTCGGTACGACGCGGGACCCGGCGACCCCGTACCGCTGGGCCCAGTCCCTGGCCGCCCAGCTCTCCTCGGGCCGCCTCCTCACCTACGTGGGCGACGGCCACACCGCCTACGGCCGCGGCAGCAAGTGCATCGACTCCTCGATCGACACCTACCTCCTCGACGGCACCCCGCCGACCGAGGGAAAGCGCTGTTCGTAGCCCTGATCACCGGTCCCGGAGCCCCCGCTCCGGGGCCGGTACGAAGCACCCCTGGAAACTGTGTAGACTTACCGACGTTGCTGATCGCACCATGGTGCGGACAGCGCGCCGCCTTAGCTCAGATGGCCAGAGCAACGCACTCGTAATGCGTAGGTCTCGGGTTCGAATCCCGAAGGCGGCTCAGTCGAAGCCCGGCTCGGACATGGTCCGAGCCGGGCTTTTTCGTTCGGGGGCGGGTGTCGGCCGAGACTCCGGGCGAGGGCGCGCTCGCCGGGGTGGTGTGTTCGGCCTGTGGCCCGTCGTGAGGGGGCGCCGCCTAGGGTGGGGCTCATGTCCGCCACAACGCCCAGTCATCCGGCCCCTGTTGACCGTGCGGAGCTGCTCGCCGACCCCTACTCGGTGTACGCGCGGCTTCGTGAGGCGGGGCCCGTCCATCGCATCACCGGCACGGACGGGCTGCCGGCCTGGCTGGTCACCCGCTACGACGACGTACGCCAGGCCCTCGCCGACCCCCGCCTCTCGCTGGACAAGCGCAACGCGGCTCCCGGCGGGTACCACGGGTTCGCGTTGCCGCCGGCGCTGGACGCCAATCTGCTCAACATGGACCCGCCGGACCACACCCGCATCCGGCGCCTGGTGTCCAAGGCGTTCACCCCGCAGCGTGTCGAACTCCTGCGGGAACCCGTCAGGAGGACCGCCGAGACGCTGCTCGACGCGCTCGCGCCGCTAGGCCGCGCCGACCTCATCTCCGCGTACGCCGCGCCGCTGCCGATCGCCGTGATCTGCGATCTGCTGGGGGTGGCCCCGGGGGACCGGCGGGACTTCCGGTCCTGGACCGATGCGCTCGTGGCCCCGGATCCGGACCGGCCCGAGCAGGCGAGGGAAGCCGTCCGGTCCCTCCTGGGCTTCTTCACCGGGCTCCTCGCGGCCAAGCGGGCCGCCCCCGCCGACGACCTGCTCTCCGACCTGATCGCCGTCCGCGACCAGGAGGACCGGCTGACCGAGGACGAGCTCATGTCCCTGGCCTTCCTGATCCTCGTCGCCGGGTACGAGAACACCGTCCACCTGATCGGCAACGCCACGCTGGCCCTGCTCAGCCATCCCGACCAGTTGGCCGCGCTGCGCGCCGACCCGGGCCGGCTCGGCCCCGCCGTCGAGGAGCTCGCCCGCTACGACGGGCCCGTGCCCCTGGCCGTCCGCCGTTTCCCCGTCGAGGACGTCACCATCGGCGGGGTCGGCGTTCCGGCCGGTGAGACCGTCCTGCTGTCCCTGGCCGCCGCGCACCGCGACCCGCGCCGTTTCCCGGACCCCGACCGGCTCGACCTCGGCCGCGACGCCACCGGTCACCTGGCCCTCGGCCACGGCATCCACTACTGCCTCGGCGCGCCCCTGGCACGTATGGAGACGGAGGTCGCCCTCTCCGCGCTCCTCGACCGTTTTCCCGGGCTCGCGCTCGACCTCCCGCCGGACGGACCGCACCGGCGGCCGTCGATGCGGTCCCGCGGTCTGCTCGGCCTGCCCGTGCGCTATTGAGTGGTACGGACGGACCGGCGGGTGCGGTCGCCCGCACCCCGCCGGTGAGCGTCCGCGTGACGGTCCCGTGGGAGTCCGTCCGACGGCCGCTCTGGCCGTGGCTGCGCCCAGGGCCGGCGAGGCTTCGTGTCAGTACGGTAACTGTCCGGTACGCAAAGGTACTTGCGCGTTTCTGCCCTTTGTTAGCGTGGGCCGTCAGTGCCTTGCGGCCGATCGACTACGGGGACGACATGAGCAGACCGGCGGACGAACAGGGCGAGACGCCCGCGCAGTTGCGCAAGCGTGCGGAGGACCTGCGGGAGTGCGCTCGCAAAGCGAGGGCGCTGGCGGGGTCGTTGGGCGGCTATCTCGACAACGCGGTGAAGCAGGCGACGCCCGCGATCTGGAAGGGGCCGTTCGCCGACACGTCCACCGCGACGCTGGGCGCCCGCAAGAAGTCGCTGGGTTCCATGGCCGGTGATCTCATGGCGGACGCGCGGCGCTGGGAGACCGAGGCGCACAACCTCGACGAGGAGGCCGCCAAGGCCGCCAAGTCGGACAAGCCCGGGGGATGAGCCGATGCCTTTCGTCGGATTCGACAGCGCGAAGATACGCGGCCTCGGCCGCGACCTGAAGACGCTCGGCGACAACGCGGGCAAGCTGCACAGTGACGTCTCCGCGGTGCTCACCCAGGCCCAGGGCCTGCTGCGCGGAAAGCCCGCGACCACGAGCGCGGCCCTCCAGCCGCTGGTCGGCAACCCCCTGTCGGTCTGGCCGTTCGGCGGCGGCACCCTGCCGGGGTCGCTCGGCCACGAGCTGCACGACATGTCCGACTCGATCACGCGCCGCTGCAACCAGCTGGACCTGTGCAACGACCTGCTCGACAAGGGGTACGCCATCGACCCGGCGCTCGCCTTCGCCGACGAGAACGCGCCGGACGAGAAGAAGATCACCGATGCGCTGGCGGCCGTGGCGGCCCTGGACGGCAAGGACTTCGGGGACGACGGCAACCGCGACGACCTGGAGAAGGTCAAGAGCATGCTCGACGGCATGACCGCCGCCGAGCTCGACGCCTTCTTCGCCAAGGTCCCGGCCGAGGACCTGCGCCGCTACGGCGACCTGGCGAAGAAGACCGACGACAGCGGCATGTGGTGGTGGGAGTCCCACGACGGCATCCCCGACGACCAGTTCCGCGACCACCTCAGCCTGCTGCTGAAGAAGGCCGGACCCTCGCACTGGGCCAAGCTGGAGGCGGCGTTCCCGGGGATCCAGCCGGGCTTCGACACCACGGACGCCTGGTTGCAGGGCTACAACTCGCAGCTGCAACAGGGGGTGCAGGGCATGCACTACGGCACGCCCGGCGACCCCTTGTTCGCCACCCCGGGCAAGGTCGACGCGTCGAGCATCTCGCAGGGGCAGTTCGCGGACTGCTGGTACATCGCGTCCCTCACCGCGACGGCCCAGGCGAACCCGAAGTTCATCGCGGAGGGCATCAAGCAGAACCCCAACGGCACGGTGGACGTCCGTATCTGGGACAAGGACGGCAAGCAGCACTGGGTCACCGTCACCCCGGACCTGCCGATGGACGGGAACGGCAACCTGGTGTCGGCGCACGGCAACAAGGAGACCTGGCCCGCGTACTACGAGAAGGCGTTCGCCCTGATGTACGGCGGCGACGACGGCGGCACCCCGGACAACCACCAGGGCGACAAGCTCTACGACCGGGCCGAGAGCGGCGACTACGGCGCCACCGAGTGGGACAACACCGACAAGGCGCCGCCGTACGTGACCGGGCACGACTCCAAGTCGATCGACAACAACGTCGGCGCCCTCAGGAAGTCGTTCGAGTCGCACCACCCGGTGATCGTGGCGACCGGATCGGTCGACCCCAAGGACGTGCCGAACGAGTGGAAGAGCAGTTTCGTCAGCCGGCACGTGTTCTACGTCAAGGGCTTCACCGCCGACGGCAAGGTCATCCTCGGCAATCCGTGGGGCGGCGGCGCCCTGGACGTCGAGGCGACGCCCGAGCAGTACGAGAAGTACTTCAACAGTCCCCAGGAGTTGCAGGTGGCAGGGTGAGGAACACGAGAATCGGTGGGGCCGTCTGCCTCACGCTGCTGCTGGCCGGCTGCGGCGGTACGGGGACGCCCCAGGCGTCGGACAGCACGACGCCCCCGGCGTCCGCGTCGTCCCCGCAGCCCGCGCCGGCCGCCGACAAGGGCCCGGAGTGCGAGGGCGCCAAGAGCGCCGCAGGGGTGCATCTGCTGCGGGGCGGTGCCACGGCACTGCCGGCCGGCGGCAAGGCGACCTACGCGGAGGCGACGGCCGACGGCCGGCACCGCACCGCCGTGCTGTCCGCCGACGACGGCAGGCGGACCGTGGCGCCGGGCGGCAAGGTCACCCTCGGCGGGCATGCCTACACGGTCGCCCAGATCTGCACCTACCGCGTGGTCCTCACCACGGCGGACCACAGCGGCACGAACCAGGGAGCACAGATGGCCACGTGGCCGACGACGCAGGACGGTCACTGGCGGCTGCGCTGGCACGTGCCCGACAACGGGCCCGCCATGGGAGCCGTCGTCACCGACATCCAGGACGGTCCGGCGCGGGCCTCGATCAGCGTGACCGCACCCGGACAGGGGCAGCTCGCCTTCTACGACGACGTACGCAAGGGCGGCACGGTCGAGATCGCGAACCGGCTGTGGAGGGTCGAGGCGATCGACCCCGGCAACATGGGCGTCGACATGAACGCGCCGGACTTCAAGGCGGGCCATGTGGACCTCCGGGAGCTCGGCGACGCCTGAGCCGGGCGGGGCGGTCCGGGGGAGTCGGCCGGGGAACTCGCCGACTGGGCAGGGGGATGGGCCCAACTCCCCCTGCCGTAAGGAAAATTGCCGCAAACGGGACGCAAAGTTAACCGGAGTCGAGGGACCTTCCCTACCTGGGGCAACATCTTGGTGAACGACGGGCATCGCCGTCGGCCGGATGGGGTGAGGGATGTTGGTGGAGCCGAGAATCGCCGTTGCGGTGGTGACCATGGGGAACCGGCCCGCCGAGGTCGACGCCCTGCTGGAGTCGGTGGCCAAGCAGGATCTCGCGCCCGCCCGGATCGTGATCGTGGGCAACGGCTGCCGGCTGCCCGAGTTCGCGCAGCGGCTGACACTGCCCGGTGAGGTCACCGTCGTCGAGGAGAGCGAGAACCTCGGCTGTCCGGGCGGCCGCAACGTCGCCCTCGCCCGGCTGCGCGAGTTCGGCGACGTCGACGTCGTGGTGGAGCTCGACGACGACGGGCTGCTCGTCGACGCCGACGTGCTGAGCCGGGTGCGGGACCTGTACGCCGCAGACCCGCGGCTGGGCATCGTCGGCTTCCGCATCGCCGACGAGCACGGCGAGACCCAGCGGCGGCACGTGCCGCGGGCCGGGGCGGCCGACCCGATGCGGGGCGGGTACGTGACCGGATTCCTCGGCGGCGGCCACGCCTTCAGGATGGCGATGCTGGCGCAGACCGGCGACTGGCCGGCCCGGTTCTTCTTCGCGCACGAGGAGACCGACCTGGCCTGGCGGGCCGCCGACGCGGGCTGGCACATCCTCTACGCACCCGAACTGCTGCTCCAGCACCCGAAGACCTCGCCCGCCCGGCACGCCATCTACTACCGGGTGACGGCCCGCAACCGGGTGTGGCTGGTCCGGCGCCGGCTGCCCCTGCCGCTCATCCCCGTGCACCTGGGGGTGTGGATCCTGGTCACCCTGCTGCGCACCCGGTCGGCCGGCGGGCTGCGGGCCTGGTTCGGCGGCTTCGTGGAAGGGCTGCGCGAGCCGGCCGGGGAACGCCGGCCCATGCGCTGGCGGACCGTCTGGCGGCTGACGAGGCTGGGGCGGCCGCCGGTCATCTGAGAACGCGGACGGGGTCCCGGCCGTTCACCTCTGACGACCGGGACCCCTCGCGTTCCCGGACCCGGCCGGGGCGGCGACACTCCCCCGAGTTCCGCGTCGTCGACGCGCGCGCCGTCGGGGCCGGATCCGATGGAATGATCACATCAGGCCTGGCCAACAGATCGCTAACATGTGGCCAACGGTCTGCTCCGTCGCCGTCGCTCGTCCGGCCGGGAGCGATGGGCGATACGGGCGGACCGGCCGTGGCGCTGTTGACATCGGCGGACGGATCGCCGCGGCGGAGTGGCGCGGTGCGGTGGCGGGATCCTGTCGTGCGGGGGCGAGAATCGGCCCGTGTGCCGATCCCACCGGAGGGCGCTGGCGGACAGGCGCGCGGGAAGGTGCAGTGAGCGGCGTGATGGGGTGCGCGCTGCGGTTCGGACTGCTGGGACCGCCTGTGCTGTACGACGACTGCGGCACCCGTGACGACCATGACGCTTGTGGTGCCCCCGATGTCCGTGCCGTCGGCAGTCCCAAGGTGCGGACCCTGCTGGCCGCGCTGCTGCTGGAGGCCGGCCGGGTCGTCCCGGTCGGGTCGCTCAAGGACACCCTCTGGGGCGGTGCGCCGCCCGCCTCCGCGCAGGCCTCGCTGCACAACCACGTGACCCGGCTGCGCCGGCTGCTCGACGACCCGGAACGGCTGCGCGCGACGCCGCCCGGATATCTGCTGCGCGTCGACGAGGGCGAACTGGACGTCCATGTGTTCGAACGACACCTCGCCGTGGCGCGCGGCGCGCATGCCGCTCGTGACTGGGAACTGGTCGTACGCGAGTGCCTGTCCGCGTTCGCGCTGTGGCGGGGCGCCCCGCTGAGCGGGCTGCCGTCCGAGGTGGGCGGGTACGCCTTCGTCCAGCGGCTGAAGGAGGCGCGGCTGCTCCTGGAGGACTGGCGCTACGACGCCGAGCTCGCCGTGGGCGGCAACCGGCTCGGCGCGCTGGTGCCGGAGCTGGCCGCGCTGGCCGCCGAGCATCCGCTGCGCGAGTCGTACCACCGCCAGCTCATGCTCGCTCTGCATCGCACCGGCCGCCGGGCCGAGGCCCTCGCCGTCCACCGCGATCTGCGCAGCCGTCTCGTCGGGGAGCTCGGCGTCGAGCCGGGCCCCGGCGTGCGCGAGGCGCATGTGGAGGTACTGAGGGGCACACCCGGCCCACCCACCGCGCCTGCGGCACCCGCGGTGCTTGCCGCGCCTGCGAGGGTTGCCGCGCCCGCCACGCCCGCCTTGCCCGCCACGCTTGCCGCATTTGCGCCGCCTGCCTCGCCTGCCATGCCTGCGGCGCTTGCCGCATTTGCGCCACCTGCCTTGCCCGCCATGCCTGCGACGCTCGCCGTGCCTGTGGGGGCTGCCGTGCCTGCGGAGGCTGCCGTGCCTGCGACGCTCGCCGTGCCTGTGGGGGCTGCCGTGCCTGCGGAGGCTGCCGTGCCTGCGACGCTCGCCGTGCCTGTGGGGGCTGCCGTGCCTGC
>NZ_JBSFIA010000027.1:52971-53137 GCF_053597355.1 Streptomyces sp. NPDC001443 | reverse complement strand
TGCGGCGCCTGCCACGCTCGCCGTGCCCGCCATGCCTGCGACGCTCGCCGTGCCTGCGGAGGCTGCCGTGCCTGCGACGCTCGCCGTGCCTGCGGAGGCTGCCGTGCCTGCGACGCTCGCCGTGCCTGCGGAGGCTGCCGTGCCTGCGACGCTCGCCGTGCCTGTG
>NZ_JBSFIA010000027.1:0-52875 GCF_053597355.1 Streptomyces sp. NPDC001443 | reverse complement strand
TGTGGGGGCTGCCGCACCCGTGGCGCCTGCCGTGCCTGCGGCACCCCTGGCGCCTGCCGTGCCCGCTGCATCCCTGGTGCCCGGCGGATCCGCCCCGTCCAGCGCACCCGGCGCAGGTGGCGTGTCGGTCGTACCGGCCGTGCGGAGCGGTCCGGCGTGCAGCGGTCCGGCCGTCCCCGGGGAGGCGGACACCCCGCCCCCGCACGTCCCGGCCGGAGGCATCCCGTACGCGCCTCGGCCCGCCCAACTGCCGCCCAGGCCCGCGCACTTCACCGGGCGTCACGACGTCCTGGACGCCCTGCGCCGGACGCTGACAGCCGACCCTCCCGACGCGGACGGCGCGCACGGCGCTTCCGCCTTCCCCTCCCTCCCGCTCCCGCTGGCCGTCGTCAGCGGGATGGCCGGGGTCGGCAAGAGCGCCCTCGCCCTGCATGTCGCGCACGGCCTGCGGGACCGCTTCCCCGACGGCCAGCTGTACATCAACCTGCACGGCGCCACCCCGGGCATGACCCCGCTCACCCCCGCCCAGGCGCTGGCCGCACTGCTGCGCGACCTCGGTGCCGACCTCCGCCACATCCCCGAACACCAGGACGCGGCCACCGCGTTGCTGCGCTCCCTGCTCGCGCCGACGCGCACGCTGATGGTGCTGGACGACGCCGCGCACGCCGCGCAGATACGTCCGCTGCTGCCGGCCGGCCCCGGCTGCGCGGTGATCGTCACCAGCCGTTCCCCGCTGGCCGCGCTCGACGGCGCCCGCCGCTTCCCGCTCGGCCCGCTCTCCGACCAGGACAGCGCAGCGCTGCTGCGCACGGTCTCCGGCCGCGACGGCCTCGACGCGGGCCATCCGCTCGTCGAGCTCACCGGCCGGCTCCCGCTGGCCCTGCGCGTCGTGGCCGCCCGGCTGGCCGCCCGCCGTGCCCTCACCCCGGACGTGCTCGCCGGTCAACTGGCCGCCACGGGACGGTTGCACCATCTGGAGTACGACGATCTGAGCGTCCGCCGCTCCCTGGCCGTCGCGCACGACGCGCTGGCCGCCTCCGAGCGCGAGACCGACCGGGACGCGGCCCGCGCACTGCGCCGCATCGGCGCGCTCGATCTGCCCGTGTACGGCGCGCCCCTGCTCGCCCGGCTCCTCGGCACCGACGAACGCCGGGCCGAGGCCGCCCTCGACCGCCTCGTCGACGTGGCACTCCTGGAGGAGACGGCGTACGGCCGCTACGCCCCCCACGACCTGGTGCGCGACTTCGCCCGCGAACTGGCCGACACGGAGCCCGGCCCGCGCGCCGAGGACGAACCCGCCCCCGCCGTCCTCGCCCTGCGCTGGTACGCCGCCGTCGCCGACCGGGTCCTCACCGCGATCGTGGAGCCCGGCTACGAGCAGGACGACCGCCGGTGCCCGACCGCCTCCCAGCCGCCCGGTCACCCGGCCCACGACGTACCGCCCTTCGAGGGCCCCGAGGAGGCCTTCGCCTGGGGCGACCTGGAGCTGGAGAACATCGTCACGCTCGTCCGGCGCCACCCGGCGGACACGGCGGAGGCCGTCACCGCCGCCCATGTCTCCACCCTCCTGCGGCTCCTGTTCCCCTACGTCCAGCGCAGCGGGCGATGCGCCGAGATGGAGGTGCTGGGGCGGGCCGCGCTCGCCGCCGCGCGCCGGCTCGGGGACGAGGCGGCCGAGGCCCACGCGCTGGGCGATCTCGCCGCCCTGCACTTCCTGACCGGCCGCCAGAAGGACGCGCTGGCCCTCAACGACCGCGCGCTGGCCCTCTGGCGTCGGCTGGAGCGGCTCTCCCGGATCCGGCGCTGCCTCAACAACCGGGGTCTGCTGCTCGAAGGGCTCGGCCGGTACGAGGAGTCCGGTGCGGCCCTGCGGCAGAGCCTGGAGTACTCGCGGCAGCTGAACGACCCGTACGGCGAGGCCGTCACCCACAGCCACCTGGGCAACCTGTACGAGCACACCGACCCCCGGGCCGCGATCGAGCAGCACCGGCGCTCCCTCGCCCTCGGCGACGAGCTCGGCGCCGTCATCGTGCAGCACTCGGCGCACTGCAACATCGGCTACGCCCATCTGACCCTGGGCGAACCGGCCGCCGCCCTGCCGCACTTCGAGGAGAGCCGACGCATCCGCGGCGGCCACGGCGACTGGCACGGCGAGTCCCAGACCCGGCTCGGGCTGGTGCGCACCCTGCGGCTGCTGGGGCGCGGCGGACCCGCCGCCCGCGAGTGCGCCGAGCTGTTGCGCCGCGCGGACGCCCGCGCCGACCGCTACACAGGCGGGCTCGCCCGGCACCAGCTCGGCCTGCTGCTCCGGGAGCGGGGACGTGTCGAGGAGGCGTACGAGGAGTGGCGCGCCGCCCTCGCGGCACTGGACGGGACGGACGAGAAGGCGGTCGTGGCGGAACTCGTGGCGCTGCTCGCCGGACCCCGCTGAATCAGCCGTCCTCCTCGCGGCCGAAGAACGCCCTGCCCGGCCGTCCGCCGGTCCGCGGCCCGCGGCCGTTCACTTCGCGTCGGCATAGCACCGCACCACCGCCGTCGTGAACGGGAACCGCACCGGGGTCTCCCCGAAGGTCAGCCGTCCCGCGAGGTCCGACGCCTCCCGGATCGCGGCCACGACCGCGTCGGCCTCGTGCGCCGGGCAGTGCACGATCACCTCGTCGTGCTGGAAGAAGACCAGTTCGGCCGCCATGCCGGCACAGGTCCGCCGCAGCGCGGCGAGCAGCAGCAGGGCCCAGTCGGCCGCGCTGCCCTGGACGACGAAGTTGCGGGCGAAGCGGCCGCGGGCGCGGGCGTCGGTGGAGGCGTATCCGGGCATCCAGCCCTGCTCGGCGGGCTGTCCGGCCGGCTCCTCCTGCGGCATCCCCGCTTCCTCCGCTCCCTCGTCGCCCGCCCCGGCCGCGGGCGGACAGGTGCGCCCCAGCCAGGTCCGCACCAGCCGGCCCTCCTGGCCGGCCTGCGCCGCGTCGTCGACGTACGCCACCGCTCTGGGGAAGCGGCGTCTGAGGGCGGCGAGGTTCTTCAGGCCGTCACCGGAGGTCTGGCCGTAGACCGCGCCGAGCACGGCGAGTTTGGCCTGGGCCCGGTCGCCGGAGAAGGCACGGTCGGAGACGGACTGGTACAGGTCGTCCTCCCGGGCGGCCACCTCCATCAGACCGGGGTCACGGGAGATCGCGGCGAGCACACGCGGTTCCATCTGGTCGGCGTCCGCGACGACGAACCGCCAGCCGGGATCGGCGACGACGGCACGCCGGATGACCTTGGGGATCTGCAGGGCGCCACCGCCGTTGGTCACCCAGCGCCCGGTGACCGTCCCGCCCGCGAGGAACTCCGGCCGGAACCGCCCGTCACGCACCCAGTCCTGGAGCCAGGACCAGCCGTGCGCGACCCAGATGCGGTACAGCTTCTTGTACTCGATCAGCGGCTTCACCGCCGGGTGGTCGAGGGACTCGATCTCCCATCGCCGGGTCGATCCGACCTTGATGCCGGCCTGGGCGAAGGCCTTGACGACGTCGGCGGGCAGATCGGGCCGCACCCGGCGGCCGAACGCCACCGACACCTCCTCGGCGAGCTCGGCCAGGCGCCGGGGCTCACCGCCGCCGGTGTACCGCTCGCCGAGCAGTTCGCGCAGGACCTCGCGGTGCACGTCCGCGCTCCACGGCAGTCCCGCGCGGTTCATCTCGGCCGCCACCAGCATCCCCGCCGACTCCGCGGACGTCAGCAGCCGCAGCCGGTCGGGGTGGGCGGACCGGTCGTGCCGCCGCTGCTGCTCGGCGTAGACCTCGACGAGGTCCGTCAGCGGCAGCCGGGTGCCCTGCGGTTCGAACAGCGGGGGCTGCGCGCCGGGCTCCGCGGACCGCTGACGCGGATCGGGCGGCACCGGACCGCCGCGCAGCCGGGCGAGGGCGGCGGCCGCCGACCGGGGTTCGCCGTAACGGCCCTCGTGGCCGAGGAGGAGGGTCTCGGCGTCCTCGATGTCGTAGCACCGTTCGACCCGCACCCCCGTGGCGAGCAGTCGCGGGTGGACCTCGGCGGTGGCGCGCCACACCCAGCGGAAGACCTCCGGTCTGCGGCGTACGGCCTCGGCGAGGTCCGGCTCCCACGCCACCGGCGCGGCGGGCAGCCCGTCCGGACCGAGGGGGGCGATCTCCACGCCACCGTCCTCGGTCGGGGCGAGCGCCCACCGGTCGGCCATGCACCGAGTCTCGCAGCAGCCTCTGACAATGGCCCTGAACTGCGATTTCCCGGTCCCCAGGTGTCTCGGTCCGCAGGGCTACCCCTTCTCCTCCCGCTCCCCGTCCCGGTCCTCCGCCTGCTCCTGCTCCTGCGCCTGTTCATGGTCCAGCCGCATCGTCTCCAGCAGGTCCACGACGAACGCCTCGGACCGGGCCTTGTCGATGCCGAGCCCGCTCAGCACGCCCTCGCCGTTCTCGAACTCCAGCAGGGCGAGCAGGATGTGCTCGGTGCCGACGTAGTTGTGGCCGAGGCGGAGTGCCTCGCGGAAGGTGAGCTCCAGTGCCTTCTTGGCGGCGGGGCCGTACGGGATCAGCTCCGGCACCTCTTCGGCGGCCGGCGGGAGCGCGGCCGTCGCGGCCTCGCGGACCGCGTCCAGGGAGACGTCCTGCGCGATGATCGCCCGCGCGCCGAGCCCCTCGGGCTCGGCGAGCAGACCGAGGACGAGGTGTTCGGGCAGCCCCTCGGCGCCGCCCGCGGCCTTGGCCTCGTTGTGGGAGGCCATGACCACGTTGCGGGCGCGCGGGGTGTACCGGTTGAAGCCCTGGCTGGGGTCGAGGTCGATCGACTCCTTCGGCACGAACCGCTTCTGTGCCGCCTGCCGGGTGACGCCCATGCTCTTGCCGATGTCCGTCCAGGAGGCCCCCGAGCGGCGCGCCTGGTCCACGAAGTGGCCGATCAGATGGTCGGCCACCTCGCCCAGGTACTCGCCGGCGAGCACCGCGTCCTGGAGCTGTTCGAGGGGCTCCGCGTGGACCTTCTTGATCGCGGAGATGAGGTCGTCGAGACGTACGGATGACGTGGTGGTCGGTTGCTTCGACATGTGTCAACCTTAGGTTGACACGGTAGAGTCGTCAACTTGTGGTTGACAGTTGAGGGCGGGTTGTCCGGGAGGGGCCTCCGAAAGGGGTCTCCGGAAAGGGGTCTCCGGAAAGGGGCCTTCGGAAAGGGGCTACCGGGGAGAGGCGGCCGGTCGCACCGCCGGCGCCGTGAAGACCGTCCCGCTGAACACGTCGAGCCCGCGTGCCACCCGGCGGCTGCGGCGCAGCAGCGCGGACAGCTTCCCGGACAGCGGCCCGACCGGGCCGTCCACCACGAAGCCCATCGTCACGATGGTCGGTCCGAGCAGCAGGAGCTGCTCCGGCACGTGTCCCAGCTCCGGATCGACGAACTGGGGGAGGAGGGCGATGTCGAACAGGATCACCTTGGGATTGAGCAGATTGGTGACGGCGCCCTGCCGGAAGGCGCGCCGCAGTACTGGCCCGCCCGGCGCACCCTCCGCGCCCGGCGCCGACCGGTCCCGGAACGCCTTCACGGCCAGATGCGACAGATAGCCCGCGCCCGCCCGGCGCGGCACGTGGTACAGCGCCGGCAGCGCCGCGAACAGCGCCGACGGGCCGAGCGCCGCGGCCACCGGGTGCACGAGCGTGGCGCAGGCGACCCCGCAGGCCGCCATCACCCCGGCCGTGGGCCCGCCCCGCCCGCCCATCGCGACGATGGACATCATGCCGGGACCGGGGGAGACGCGGAGCGCGAAAGCGGTGACGAGGAACGTCGCGTACAGGGATGTGTCCACCATGACGGCCATGCTGGAATCCGCGCGGAGCCCCGGACGAGGGGGTTTCGGGGGCTGGGACACCGGCGGCTTCGACGTTCCGGGACCTCGTGGCACGATCGACGGGTGAGCCGTACGACCAGCACCGTCGAGCGCGCCTTCGAGGCCGCCCTCTACGACGCCACCGACACCGCCCTCGACGCCGGCGCCTCGCTGCTCGCGTCCGACCCGGCGGCCGACGCCGAACTCGACGCCCGCGGCAGGGAGTTCGTGGCCACGGCCTGGCGGCGCGGCTGGCAGCCCGCCGACCTCGTCCGTCAGGTGCGGCGCGAGCTGGACGACGTACACCTGCGCCTGTGCGTGGCGCTGATCCGGGCGCAGGTGCCCGCGGACGGTCCGCGCGGTCCCCGCTGGGCGGCGCAGCTCGACGAGCTGGCCGCGATCGGCGCGCCGTCCGGGGCCGACCGTTTCTCGCGGGCCGGCGCGGTCCTGGAGCTGTACCGACTGCTGCTGCGGCTGCCCACGCTGGAACCGCTGGCGCAGCCCGTGCGACGGCAGCCCGGGACCGGGTCCGACACCCGGATGCTCGGCCGGATCCGCGCGCTGCTGGCCAAGGCGGAGGCGACCGGGTTCCCGGAGGAGGCGGAGGCACTGAGCGCCAAGGCGCAGGAGCTCATGGCCCGGCACAGTGTGGACGAGGCGCTGCTGGCCGCCCGCGCGCCGGCCCCCGACGCCCCGGGCGCCTGCCGGATCGGGGTCGAGCCGCCGTACGAGCAGGCCAAGGCGGTGCTGCTGGACGCGGTCGCCGGCGCGAACCACTGCCGGGCGGTGTGGAACGAACCCCTCGGGTTCTCCACGGTCGTCGGCTTCGAGGCCGACCTGACGGCGGTCGAACTGCTGTACACCTCGCTGCTCGTGCAGGCCACGACGGCGATGACCCGGGCGGAGGCGGCCCAGCGCGCGGGCGGCCGCAAGCGGACCAAGACCTTCCGGCAGTCGTTCCTCGCCGCGTACGCCCATCGCATCGGCAGCCGTCTGACGGCTGCGGCGAAGACGCAGGTGACGGACGACCTGCTGCCCGTCCTCGCCTCCCGCGAGGTCGCGGTCTCCTCGGCCACGGACCGCATGTTCCCGCAGACGGTGACGACCCGGCTGCGCGGGGTGAGCGACGAGGCGGGCTGGACCGAGGGCGTGGAGGCGGCCGACCGGGCCCGGATGGGCTCCCGGCCCCGGCTGCCCTGACACGGCGGCGGCCCCCGGCCCGCCGCCGTGTCAGGCTGTCGTCCTGCCGTCGGCCCGCCGCAGTCGTCGTCAGTCGCCGGACTGCTGGAAGGCGCTCACCGAGACGTCCGGCTTGTCCGTGCCGTCCTTCAGCGCGACATCGCCGTACGTCCAGTCGATGCTGTGGGTGGCGGCGGCGTCGTCACCGGGCAGGCGGGACTTCATGACCTCGGCCGGGAAGCTCTTGGCGTCGCCCGCCTCGCCCCGCACGTAGGTGAGGGTGAAGGAGACCGTCGCGCCCTTGGCGAGGGTCAGCTTCTGCGCCTGAGCGGCCTCGTCGTGCGGGACGGTGGCGGTGGTGCTGTCGTACCCGAGAGTGACGGTCGGGAAGCCGTTCAGGGTGCACTCGGAGCCGGTGTTGGTCACGTTGACGGAGACGTTGCCGGTGTCCCCGGTGGCCGGAGCGGCGTTGACGGGGCCGATCTCCATGTCGACGTCGCCGAACGCGCACACGCCGCCGGAGGCGCCGCCGCCACCGGCGGTCTTCTCGTCACTCTTGTCGCCGCCGCTGTCGCACGCGGTGAGCAGGAGTGCCGCGGCGAGGGCGGTGACGGTGATGGGCAAGGCGCGCATGAGTTCCCCTGAGGTCGTGTCGGTGCCCCTGGATCATCACGCATGGACCGGGTGCCCCGTCGCGCGACCCCGTTTTTCTCAGGACCCGAGGTTCGCCGTGGGCAGGCCCGAGGGCAGTTGCCCGCCCTCCGACCTGGTGTAGGTCTCCTTGCCGAGATCTCCCTGCCAGGTGACCTTCAGCGTCGTCCTGTTGACGGAGTCGACCATCCCCGTGGCCCGCTTCCCGCTGCCGTCCGTGCACTTGAGGTGGATCATCTGCATCCCGGCCTCCTCGCCGGCGGTGCCGCTGCACACATTGCCGCCGGTGGCGAAGAGGCCCGCCTGCTTGCCGGTGACGACCAGGGCCACGGCCTGGCCGTCGGTCGTGGCGAGCCAGCTCCCCTCCAGGGAGCCGGCGGCCGCGGTCGCCTTGCCGGTACCCCCGGTGTCCGCGGTCGCCGTGGCCGTCGGGCTCGTCGAGGACGCTTCCGTGGAACCGCCACCGCCACCGCCGCTGCACGCGCTCAGCGCGAGCACCCCCGTGAGCCCTGCGCCCAGGGCGGTGAGCCGCACCCGCCGGCGGGAGGCCACGCGTGCCGCACCGCGCGAAGGCCGCGAGAAGGTCGCCGAA
Source organism: Streptomyces sp. NPDC001443 (assembly GCF_053597355.1). Classification (NCBI taxonomy): domain Bacteria; kingdom Bacillati; phylum Actinomycetota; class Actinomycetes; order Kitasatosporales; family Streptomycetaceae; genus Streptomyces; species Streptomyces sp. NPDC001443. The sequence continues at coordinate 44,626 of NZ_JBSFIA010000027.1, read as the reverse complement.
GTCACTGGAAACTCCCAAGCAGTAAGCCGGCCGGCCCACGGACCGGGAGGACCGCAGCAAGCTACCAGGGCGGCCCGCCGCGACCCGAGGGGGCGGCATGGGTGAACCGCGGGCGGTACGGGGAAGCCGCGGGCGGGGCCGCGCCGTGGTCGAGGCTTCCGGACGCGCCTTTTCGGCCTCCGCCGTGGCGCGGAACCCTCGCCTCCGTGGCCGAAACCGTGGGACCCCGGCGCCCGGAGGACGGTGTTCCACGGCATGTCGCCGACGCGCCGCCCGGAACAGCACCGCCTGTCGCCGTACCGCCGCCGGACCCGCCAGACGGAGCGGAACCGGGGCCTGTGTCCAGAAGTGTCCGCGCCTCGGGCGCCCGTGGCTCCGGCGAAGAGCGGACTCCGGCGCCGCGCCGGATCCGATGCCCTGTCCCGCACCGGGGGAGGACTCCCCGGTCGTCCGCGGGGACCAGTGGTTCTGGCCGTCGCGCGCCCGGGCCTGGCGTCGAGTCCGCGCGGTCCCGGTGTCGTAGGACCGGAACGTCGCGACTACGCCAGGGAACGGACGCCGTCCGTCCGCGGGACCGATGCCGATCCGTCATCCTGCCCATCGGACGATCATGTGGAGGGTGGAACACAGGGGTCCCGCCGCGCGTCTGTTCGTAGTGCACGTGCGAATGCGCCGCCGGCTTCGGGGCACATGCCGTAACGGCTTCGGTAAAGGGGTCGTCAAAGCTGTAATCGCGGGAACACCCCGCGTGCACGTGCATCTGCCCATGCATCTGCACGTGAACAGGGTTATGATCCAGGGCAGTTGACTACTGCATCAATTGGCCACACCAGCCAGTGCACCACCTGGGAGCGACCTGTGGACCACGATGTTGACGGGGGGTACGACGTGTACAACGGCATGGCGGCCACGCAGTTGCACGGGGTGGCCTGGCAGAAGAGCCGACACAGCAACTCGCAGGGCTCCTGCGTGGAGTTCGCCCGGCTGCCGGGCGGTGATGTGGCGGTGCGGAACTCACGGTTCCCGGACGGCCCCGCTCTCGTCTACACGCGGGCCGAGATCGAGGCGATGCTGCTCGGCATCAAGGACGGCGAGTTCGACCATCTGATCGCCGGCTGACGGGTCGGGTCGGGCCGGGAGCCGACGGGGCCGCGCGCCCCTTCGCGACACTCATGGCGTACGTGAAGCCCGTAACGCCCATATCGTACGTAACGCGCGTAGAACCGCGGCGCCAGGAAGCGCCGCGGTTCGTTATTCCGCCGGGGGCGGCAGATGGAACAGTGCCCAGACCACCTTGCCGTCGAGCGTGCCCGCCAGCGGGTGCCAGCCCCAGCCGTCGCTGAAGGAGTCCACCAGGAACAGGCCGCGGCCCGACTCCGCCGAGAAGTCGTCCGCCGGACGGGTCGCGGGGCTCTCGTGGCTGGGGTCGCGCACCGCGCACACCAGTCGCTCGGTCCAGCGCATCAGATGCAGCCGCACGGGCGGATGCTGTTCCGCGTCGCAGCCGGTGCCGTTCGGCAGGGCGTGGCGCAGCGCGTTGGTGACCAGTTCGGAGACGACCAGACAGATGTCGTCGAAGCGTTCGTCTATCGCCCACTGGTCGAGGGTCCTGCGCGTGAAGCGTCTGGCCTCGCGCACGGCCTCGTAACGGGCGGGCAGAGCGCAGGAGGCGGCGCCGGACACGGCCGCGGGGTCCAGCGGCGGAAGGCCCTGCCGTAACGGCTCGAGCATGGTCGATCCATTCGTCCCCATGCGAGGCACTCCCGGGAATTCGCGGTCGTTGCGATGCAGCGGTGGCGCGGGACCATGGTTTCGGATGCGAACAGCAGATGCAAGGGCAGATGCACGTGCACGTGACCGAATTGGACCCGCCCGTACCGCTTCTTGGCCATTTTTTCCGCCATCTTCTCGGCCCTCACCCGCCACCCCCTCGTCCTCTGCTCGCTCCTTCCTGTGCACATGAGTTGCCTTATTTCCATCTCTGTAATCGGGCGAGTACTGCTCGGAGTGATTTAGTGGCAGACTTCGGCGCCTAAGGATGTTGGGGAGGCTGGCGAACGTGAGCGCGGGAGAGCCAGGATCGGTGGTGCGGCGCATGCTGCTCGGCTCGCAACTCAGGCGGCTGCGCGAGTCGCGCGGGATCACCCGTGAGGCGGCGGGCTACTCCATCCGCGCTTCCGAGTCCAAGATCAGCCGGATGGAGCTGGGCCGGGTGAGCTTCAAGACGCGGGACGTCGAGGACCTGCTGACGCTGTACGGCATCACGGACGAGGCGGAGCGCGCCTCGCTCGTCGCCCTCGCCCGGGAGGCCAACGTCGCCGGCTGGTGGCACAGCTACTCGGACGTGCTGCCCAGCTGGTTCCCCACCTATGTGGGCCTGGAGGGCGCCGCGTCCGCGATCCGTGCCTACGAGGTGCAGTTCGTGCACGGCCTGCTCCAGACCGAGGCGTACGCCCGCGCGGTCGTGCGGCGCGGCATGAAGGGCGCGAGCGAGGCCGACGTCGAACGGCGCGTGACGCTGCGTCTGGAGCGGCAGAAGTACCTCTTCGCCGAGAACGCCCCCGACTTCCGCATCGTCCTGGACGAGGCCGCCCTGCGCCGCCCCTACGGCGACCGCAAGGTCATGCGCGACCAGCTCCAGCACCTCATCGAGATCTCCGAGCGGCCCAACGTACGGCTGCAGATCATGCCGTTCGGCTTCGGCGGGCACTCCGGCGAGTCCGGCGCCTTCACGATCCTCAGCTTCCCCGAGTCCGATCTGTCGGACGTCGTCTATCTGGAGCAGCTGACCAGCGCGCTGTACCTGGACAAGCGCGAGGACGTCGCCCAGTACGAGCACGCGCTCGAGGAACTCCAGCAGGACAGCCCCGGCCCCGGGGAGAGCCGCGACCTGCTGCGCGGGCTGCTCCAGCTCTCCTGACCGCGACCGCGGCGCCGCCCCCGAGGGAAATCCCTCGGTTTTCCTGTGGATATCAAGGGGGTTGGCCGATGAGCACCTTCAACTCCCGTATGACGCAAGTACGATGACGTGTGATCAGACCGAGAAGTTGATCAGGTGTCTGCTGCGACTGCGCCGACCTCCTCGGCAGCAGGGGATTGAGGGATCACATGTCGTCGTCCTATTTCACCGACCTGGCCCAGCAGTACATCGACGGTGAATGGCGCTCGGGTACCGGCTCCTGGGACATCATCGACTTCAATCCGTACGACGGCGAGAAGCTGGCCTCGATCACGATAGCCACCGTCGGTGAGATCGACGAGGCGTACCAGGCGGCGGCGCGCGCCCAGAAGGAGTGGGCCCGCACCAACGCCTACGCCCGCCGTGCCGTCTTCGAGAAGGCGCTGCGCATCGTCGAGGACCGCGAGGCCGAGATCGCCGAGGCGATCATCGCCGAACTCGGCGGCACGCATCTGAAGGCCGGATTCGAGCTGCACCTCGCCAAGGAGTTCCTGCGCGAGTCGATCCATCTGGCGCTGCGCCCCGAGGGCAAGATCCTCCCCTCGCCGACCGACGGCAAGGAGAACCGCCTCTACCGCGTGCCGGTCGGCGTCGTCGGCGTGATCAGCCCCTTCAACTTCCCCTTCCTGCTGTCGATCAAGTCGGTGGCCCCCGCGCTCGCGCTCGGCAACGCCGTGGTCCTCAAGCCGCACCAGAACACCCCCATCACCGGCGGCTCCCTCATCGCGAAGATCTTCGAGGACGCCGGACTGCCCGGCGGTCTGCTCAACGTCGTCGTCACGGACATCGCCGAGATCGGTGACGCCTTCATCGAGCACCCCGTTCCCAAGGTCATCTCCTTCACCGGCTCCGACAAGGTCGGCCGCCACGTCGCCACCGTCTGCGCCTCGCACTTCAAGCGCTCGGTCCTCGAACTCGGCGGCAACAGCGCGATCGTGGTGCTCGACGACGCCGACATCGACTACGCCGTCGACGCCGCCGTCTTCAGCCGCTACGTCCATCAGGGCCAGGTCTGCATGGCCGCGAACCGCGTCCTCGTCGACCGCTCCGTCGCCGACGAGTTCACCGAGAAGTTCGTCGCCAAGGTCAAGACCCTGAAGACCGGTGACCCGCGCGACCCGCAGACCGTCATCGGCCCGCTGATCAACTCCTCGCAGGCGGACTCCGTCACCGGCACCGTCGAGCAGGCCATCGCCGAAGGCGCCACCGCCCTGGTGCACGGCGCAACCAACGACAACCTCGTGGAGCCGTCGGTGCTCACCGGCGTCCCCGCCGACTCCGACCTGCTGCGCCAGGAGGTGTTCGGCCCCGTCGTCTTCCTCATCCCCTTCGACGGTGAGGACGAGGCCGTCCGCATCGTCAACGACACGCCCTACGGGCTGAGCGGCGCCGTCCACACGGCGGACGTGGAGCGGGGCGTCGCCTTCGCCAAGGAGGTCGACACCGGCATGTTCCATGTGAACGACGGCACCGTCCACGACGAGCCGCTCGTCCCCTTCGGAGGCGAGAAGCACTCCGGGATCGGCCGGCTGAACGGCGAGACCACGCTGGACGCCTTCACCACCCTGAAGTGGATCTCCGTGCAGCACGGGCGCAGCATGTTCCCCTTCTAGGTCTTCGGTCCTCCCGGCGCTCTGCTGCTTCCCGGTGGTTCCCGGGCTTTTCTCGGCCGGGTCGGCGTATCGAGGACAGAAGCTGACCGCAACGGTTCGTAGCTTCGTCGGTGTCGGGCGGGGAGGAGTTCCCCGCCGCACCGAGGAAAGGCAGCCGGTCATGGTCACTCACGTGCGAGCCGAGGCGCAGGGCGACGAGCGCGGAGCACTGCTCTCCTTCCTGGCGGAGCAGCGCGGCGGCATCCGGCGGTCGGTGCTCGGGCTGACCGAGGAGCAGGCGGGCTCCCGCCCCAGCGCGAGCGAGCTGTCGCTGTCCGGCCTGGTCAAGCACGTCGCCGAGGTCGAACAGGGCTGGATCGCCCGGGCCGGGGGCGAGGCGCCCGCGGTCAAGCGCGACGAGTCCAACTGGCACGAGTGCTTCACGCTGGTCGACGGCGAGACCCTGGCCGCGCAGCTCGCGTACTGGGAGGAGGTCGCCGCGGAGACGGAGGAGTTCCTGCGGTCGGTGCCGAGCCTCGACGACACCTTCGCGCTCCCCGCCGACCCCTGGTTCCCGCCGGAGGGGCGGGTCTCCATGCGCTGGCTGGCCCTGCACCTGATCCGCGAGACCGCCCGGCACGCCGGTCACGCCGACATCATCCGGGAGTCGCTGGACGGGAAGACTGCGTTCGAACTCGTGGCGCAGGAGCAGGGCACGTCCTGGGGCTGAGCCCGCCGGGCCCCGGGCCGGGCGGGCGGGACCACCCCGCCCGCCCGGCCGCGGGTCAGTGGTGGAACCCGGTCGCCCGCTCCTTGTCCCGCGTCAGCGGGTGCGGCTGCCGGCGCAGTTCCGGCAGGAGCCGGTTCAGGTCCTCCAGGAACAGTTCGGCCAGGTCCGCCGAGAAGCCGTTGCGGCACACGACCCGGATCACCGACAGGTCCTCGCGGTTGGGCGGGAAGGTGTAGGCGGGCACCAGCCAGCCGTGCTCGCGCAGCCGCCGGGAGACGTCGAAGACGTCGTACGCCTTGACGTCGTCGGTCGTGGTGAAGGCGAAGACGGGCAACTGGTCGCCGTGGGTCAGCAGCCGGAAGTCGCCGAGCTCCGCCACGCGTGCGGAGAGGCCGGTGGCCACGTCCCGGGTGGTCTGCTGCACGGCCTGGTAGCCCTCGCGGCCCAGCCGCAGGAACGTGTAGTACTGCGCGACGACCTGGGCGCCGGGCCGGGAGAAGTTCAGGGCGAAGGTCGGCATGTCGCCGCCGAGGTAGTTGACCCGGAAGACGAGTTCCTCGGGGAGGGACTCCCGGTCGCGCCACAGGGCCCAGCCGACACCCGGGTAGACCAGTCCGTACTTGTGCCCCGAGGTGTTGATCGAGGCCACCCGCGGCAGCCGGAAGTCCCACACCAGGTCCGGGTCGAGGAAGGGCGCCACCATGCCGCCGGACGCGCCGTCGACGTGCACCGGGATGTCCAGGCCGGTGCGCTCCTGGAGGGCGTCCAGGGCCGCGCACAGGTCGGCGATCGGCTCGTAGGAACCGTCGAAGGTGGAGCCCAGGATGCCGACCACCCCGATGGTGTTCTCGTCGCACAGCTCGGCCGCCGCCTGCGGATCGAGGTGGTAGCGGTCGCCCTCCATGGGGACCAGCCGGGCCTCCACCTCCCAGAAGTTGCAGAACTTGTCCCAGCAGACCTGGACGTTGACGCCCATGACGAGGTTCGGGCGCGCTCCCGGATAGCGGTCGGCGTTGCGCTTGGCCCAGCGCCGCTTCAGCGCCATCCCGGCGAGCATGCACGCCTCGCTGGAGCCCGTGGTCGAACAGCCCACGGCGGCCGACGGGTCGGGCGCGTTCCACAGGTCGGCGAGCATCGCCACGCAGCGCCGTTCCAGTTCGGCGGTGCGCGGGTACTCGTCCTTGTCGATCATGTTCTTGTCCCGGCACTCCCCCATCAGCACCCCGGCCTGCGGCTCCATCCAGGTGGTGACGAAGGTGGCGAGGTTCAGCCGGGAGTTGCCGTCCAGCATCAGTTCGTCGTGCACCAGTTGATACGCCGTCTGCGGGGGCAGGGGGGTGTCCGGGAGCCGGTGCGTGGGCGGCGCCTCGGTCATGCCGCCGACGGGGTTCGCCTCGCCGAAGAAGGGGTTGACCGACATCGGGCGCTGTTCTTGTTTCTCGGGACCTCTGTGCAGAGCCATGGACGTGCCTCCAGACGGGGAAACGGTTCAGCGGATCGGGGTGCCGTCCTTGCGCAGCTGCATCTGCGGGCGTCCTGTCACCAGCAGCCAGGCCGGCAGCGAGGCGATGCACAGCAGCGCGAGGATGACGGGGGAGGCCACCAGGACGGCGGCGGTGAACAGGCTCACCCAGCCCTGCCGGGTGATGGCCAGGAGCATGCCCAGCACGCCCGACGCCACGCCCAGGGCGGGCGGGACGGCGGGCACCAGGGCGTGGGCGCACAGTCCGAGGGCGGTCCCCACGAACACGGCCGGGAAGATCCGGCCGCCGCGGAAGCCGCAACTGGCGGCGACGGCCAGGGCGGCCAGCTTGACGACGGTCATCACGGCGAACTGCCCGGCCGACCAGCCCTCGGGGTCGCGCGCCAGCTCCGCGATCTGGTCCAGCCCCTTGAAGAGCGTCAGCGGCCCGCCCAGCGCCCCCAGCGCCCCCAGGACCAGTCCGCCCGCCGGAAGCATCAGCATCGGGTGCCGCAGCCGCTGGAACGCGCGGTGGAGGTGGGGAAAGGCGTGGACCGCGGCCATGCCGAGCAGCGCGGCCACCGACGCGACGACGGCCGCCGCCAGCACGTCGCCCGCGTTCGGCTCGGCGATCGGCGGCAGATGCAGGTCGAAGGTGGCCTTGTGGACCAGGTCGGTCGTCAGGGCGCCGGCCGCGGCGGCGGCCAGCGGGGCGAAGATGTTGTCCCAGAGCTGGCCCGTGGTCCGGGTTCCGGCCAGCGCCTCCGAGATGACCAGGGCGGCGGCCACCGGCGTGCCGAACAGCGCGCCGAGCGTCGCCGCCTCCGCCAGCGCCGTCCACAGCGGCTCGGGCGACCCGGGCCGGAACCGGCGGCCGAGCCACACCGCGAGCCCGACGTTGACGGCGATGATGGGGTTCTCCGGGCCGAGGCTCGGCCCGCCCGCGAGCATCAGGGCCGCCGCCAGCAGCAGGCCGGGCAGCACGACGGGCGGCAGCGCGGGCGCGTTCAGCCCCATGGTGGCCGGGTCGGGCCCCGCGTGCCCGGGAACCTTCCACACCACCAGACCGACCGCGACACCGGTCGCGAAGAGCATGACGAAGATCTACAGCACCGAGTAGCGGCCGATCCCCAGGGCGTCGGGGAGGTTCCCCCACAGGACGCCCTGGAGCTGTTCGGCCGCGACGCTCACACCGACGAACAGCAGGCTGCTCACCACACCCACGGCGAGGGCGGGCAGGATCAGCGGCAACAGGGCGCGCGGCGGGGCCGCGGGAGAGGTGTCGGGCGCCTGCTGCGCGGAGTCCTGGGCCACGCGCTCACCATAAGCGGACGAAACATCTCAAACATCCCGAACGGAGCATGTGGGGCGCACGGGGAACGGACTTGCACCTCACGTCACGTCAGGACGCACCGTGGAGCGCGTACCGACGAAAGGAGCGGAAAGTGAGCTACTCCGTGGGACAGGTCGCGGGGTTCGCCGGCGTCACGGTGCGCACGCTGCACCACTACGACGACATCGGCCTGCTCGTGCCCAGCGAGCGCAGCCGCGCGGGCCACCGGCGCTACGGCGAGGGCGACCTCGACCGGCTCCAGCGGATCCTGTTCTACCGGGAGCTCGGCTTTCCGCTCGAGGAGGTCGCCGCCCTGCTCGACGACCCGGCCGCGGACCCGCGCGCCCACCTGCGCCGGCAGCACGACCTGCTGACCGCCCGGATCGAGAAGCTGCAGAAGATGGCCGCGGCCGTGGAACACGCCATGGAGGCGAACGAGATGGGCATCAGCCTGACACCCGAGGAACGGTTCGAGGTCTTCGGCGACAAGGATCCCGAGCAGTACGCCGAGGAGGCGGAGCAGCGCTGGGGCGGCACGCGCGAGTACGCCGAGTCGCAGCGCCGAGCCGCCCGCTACACCAAGGACGACTGGAAGCGCATGCATGCCGAGGTGGCCGACTGGAGCGAGCGCTACGCCGCCCTGATGGCCGCCGACGAGCCGCCGACCGGCGAGCGCGCCATGGACATGGCCGAGGAGCACCGGCTGCACATCTGCACCTGGTTCTACGAGTGCCCGTACGACATGCACCAGGGCCTCGCCGAGATGTACGTCGCCGACGAGCGCTTCAAGGCCTTCTACGACGCGATGCGGCCGGGTCTCGCCGAGCATCTGCGGGACGCGATCGTCGCGAACGCGGCCCGGCACAGCGCCTGAGCGCAGGGTCCTGGCCCGGCGCACCGCCTGAGCGGCCCGGGGTCCTGACCCGGTCTCACTCCCGGGCCAGGATCACCGCCGTTCCGTAGGCGCACACCTCGGTGCCCGCGTCCGCCGCGTCCGTGACGTCGAAGCGGAACGCCAGCACCGCGTTGGCGCCACGCGAGTGTGCCTGCTCCACCAGCCGTTCCATGGCCTGGTTGCGGGTCGCCACGAGCGTCTTGGTGAGCCCCTTGAGCTCACCGCCGATCATCGACTTCAGGCCGGCGCCGATCTGGCTGCCCAGATGCCGGGAGCGCACGGTCAGGCCGAAGACCTCGCCGATGACCTGCTCGACACGGTGTCCGGGTACGTCGTTCGTGGTCACGACCAGAACCGCCGCCTGGGGCTGCTGGCCGCCGCCGTATTCGTCGATGCCCATGCTCACAGCTTTGACCAGGCCGACGCACAGTGCATCCTGTGGGAAGCCCTGGGAACCTGGTCCCATGGCGTAGCGTTGATAGCTTTGGGCGGTCCCGCCGCCGCACCGACCGCCCTCCCCCTTCTCAGGAGCCCGGAACCCGTGACTACCCTCGCCCTCGGCCCCGAGTGGCTTACCCCGGACTACCTGATCTCGACCTTCGGGCTGATCGGCATCCTGGTCATCGTCTTCGCCGAGTCGGGTCTGTTCGCCTTCCTTCCCGGCGACTCGCTGCTGTTCACGGCGGGTCTGCTGGTCGCGGACGGCAAGTGGATCCATCAGCCGCTGTGGCTGGTGTGCACGCTGATCGTGGCCGCGGCGGTCCTCGGCGACCAGGTCGGCTACCTGATCGGCAAGTTCTTCGGTCCGAAACTCTTCAGCCGGCCCGACTCCAAGCTCTTCAAGCAGGAGAACCTGGAGAAGGCCAACGAGTTCGTCGAGAACTACGGTCCCAAGGCCATCGTGCTGGCCCGTTTCGTGCCGATCGTGCGGACCTTCGCCCCGATCATCGCGGGCGCCGGCCGCATGCAGTACCGCACGTTCCTCACGTACAACGTGGTCGGTGGCGCCATGTGGGGCACCGGCGTGACGGTCGCGGGCTACTTCCTCGGCCAGATCGACGTCATCAAGAACAACGTCGAGGCCATCCTCGTCCTGATCGTCCTCGTCTCCGTGGTCCCGGTGATCATCGAGGTCCTCAAGGCCCGCAAGGAGAAGCGTGAGGTCGCGGACGCCCCGGCCGAGCCGGAGTTCCCGCAACAGGCCTTCCAGCAGCAGACCCCGGCCATGGACGACGCGACGACCCAGCTGCGCCGCATCCCGTCGGCGGACCGGCCGCACCAGAACCAGAACCAGCAGCACAGCCCCGACCGGTACTACGACGCGGGCGCGGACCAGGGCTACGACCAGTACCAGGACCTGTCCCGGCAGCCGTACGCCCAGCAGCACCCGCAGGGCCAGGGCTACGGCGGACAGCAGTACGCCCAGCCCCAGCAGCCCCAGCAGCCGTACGGTCAGGGTCAGCAGCAGCCTCAGCAGCAGCCCTACGGCCGGCCCCAGCCCTACGCCCAGCAGCACCCCCAGGACCAGGGCCAGGGCTACGGCCGCCCGCCCTACGGCTCGCAGCCGGACTACCGGCAGGACTACCAGCAGGGCGGCCAGTACCCGTACGACCAGGGCTGAGCCCTGCCGCGGGCCGCGGGGCGGACCCGGGACACGTGGGGCCAGGAACACGCCGGTCCGGCGGGCGCGCGGTGGTCAGAAGCCGCGGGTCCGCTTCGCCGCCAGCCGCCCGCCGGTGGCTCCGCCCGGCACCCGCAGGAACAGCCGGGAGATCTCCGACCCCAGGTTCACGCCGATGGCGATGGCCATCGCGAGCGCGGCGGCCTTCGTCAGCGACACCACACCCTTGTCGACGTTGTTCTGGGCGATCGCCAGCAGCCCGAAGTACGTGGCGGAACCCGGCAGCAGCGGCCCGACGGCCGCGGTCGTGTACGGCAGCGCCGACGCGAACCGGTACCGGGACAGCAGCTGTCCGAACAGCCCCACCAGGCCCGCCGCCACGGCCGTGGAGGCGACCGGGGAGATACCGCCCGGGTAGTGCATCGCGCCGTACACGCACCACGCGACGCCCCCGTTGAGGGTCACCGCCAGCACGGTGGACCGTTCCTGCTGGAGCAGCACCGCGAAGGTCAGCGACAGCAGCATGGACGCGCCGATCTGGACCACCGGACGTTCGGAGACGCTCAGCGCCGTGTCGGGATTGAGCTGGGCGCCCAGTTTCACGCCGAAGTACAGCACCACCAGCACGCCGACGACGATGCCGACGAACAGGTACATGACCTCCAGCAGCCGCGCGGCCGCGGTGATGTAGAAGCCGGTCAGACCGTCCTGGACCCCGGCGACCAGCGCCCGTCCCGGCAGCAGCGCGAACAGCCCACCGGTGATCACCGCGGACGCCTTCACGTCGACGTGCGCCAGCGTCAGCGCGACCCCTATGGCGGCGGGGGGCATCGCGGCCACCGTGAACTGGTAGAACTCCGGCAGTCCGCGTCCCGCGCACAGCCAGGCCAGCCGGTCGCCGAGCATCGCGCCGAGCGCGGCCGCGACGAAGACCAGCAGATCACCGCCGACGAGCACGGAGGCGGCGCCCGCGAGCAGCCCGCTGGCCGCGGTCAGCACCCAGGTGGGGTACGGGTGCCGGTTGCGGCGGATCTCCGCGAGCCGCCGGTAGGCCTCCTCCAGGGAGAGGTGGTTGTCGGCGTCGCTCAGGTCGTGCACGAGCTGGAAGACGGCCGCCAGCCGGGTGTAGTCGCTGCCGCGGCGGCGCACGGTCCGTGAGGCGGTCAGCGGGGCGTCCACCAGCGACGGCTGGTACGAGATCGACAGCAGGGTGAAGGTGACGGTCGGCTCGCAGCGGTCCAGGCCGTAGGAGCGGCAGACCGCGAACATCGCGGCCTCCACGTCCTCGGCGCCCTCGCCGCCGGCCAGCAGCAGTTCGCCGATGCGCAGGGTCAGGTCGAGCACGCGCGGGACGGCGGGCGCGACCTCCTCGGCCTTCTGCGCCGTCTCCAGCGCGGGCCGCTCGGTCACCGGCATGCGCAGCATCGTGCGCATCCGGTCCTGCCAGGGGGCCTCCTTGGTCAGGCTGACCCGTGGGACGCCGACCGGCGGGGTGAAGGCGGGCGGGGCGCTGCGGGCGCTGTAGGTCCGGGGCGTGCTGAAGGCCGAGCCCTCGGACTCACCGGCCGCCGACTGCGCCACGTCCAGCCCGTGGGGGACGGCGAACTCGGAGGTGGTCTCCGACTCCGTACCGCCCTTGGTGCCCTTGGGGACCGCGAGACCCTCCGGAATCGCGAACTCGGAGGTGATCTCCGACTCGTACGTGCCCCTCGCCTCGTCCGACTGCGGCTTGCGGTCCTCCGCTTCCGTCACTGAAGCAACGCTCCCTGAACGACGTCCATCCCAGCCCCAGTATGCGCACAGACATGCCGACGGGCCGCACGCGTGCGCGTGCGGCCCGTGGACGGCAGGGGACTCAGTGGCCGCCCTGGTCCTCGAAGCGCTTGTAGGACCGCTCGATCTCGGCCTCGGCCTCGGTACGGCCGACCCAGTCGGCGCCCTCGACGGACTTGCCGGGCTCGAGGTCCTTGTAGACCTCGAAGAAGTGCTGGATCTCCAGGCGGTCGAACTCCGACACGTGGTGGATGTCGCGCAGGTGCTCCACACGCGGGTCGGACGCCGGGACGCACAGCAGCTTGTCGTCGCCGCCGGCCTCGTCGGTCATCCGGAACATGCCGATGGCACGGCACTTGATGAGGCAGCCGGGGAAGGTCGGCTCCTCCAGGATGACCAGCGCGTCCAGCGGGTCGCCGTCCTCGCCGAGAGTGTTCTCGACGAAGCCGTAGTCGGCCGGGTAACTGGTCGAGGTGAAGAGCCGACGGTCCAGTCGGATCCGACCGGTCTCGTGGTCCACCTCGTACTTGTTCCGCGAACCCTTCGGGATCTCGATCGTGACGTCGAACTCCACCGGTGGCTCCTCCATGATCAGCACATAGTTCTGGTGATTAAGTGTCCCTCACGCAGGTGTGTGATCGCGAAAGGGGCTGGTGGTCGTGCCCGAGCTGAGGCCTTGGCAGGCCGCGAGGCCGCATGTGATGCGGATCGCGGGCGCCGTCCGACCGCGTCTCGTGCGAGCAGCGACGGCCGTGAAGCCGCCTCTCGTACGGGTCGCGACGGCCGTGAGGCCGCGGGTCGCGCGGCTTGCACAGGCCGCGAAACCGCAGGTCAAACGGCCCGTCAGGCCGAAGACCCGGCAGTACACCGCGGGTGCGGCCACTGCCGGTCTTGCGTTGGCCGCCGTCGTGGTGAGCGCCGCCGGGCCCTGGGACGCCACCGGTCAGCGTACGGCCGAGCGGGACCGGGCAGTCGCCCTGGACGGCACGGGTGGCGCAGATCACGGTCGTAAGTCCGATACGTCCGCGGCGCAGGCCCGCGGGCCCCGGCCCGCGCCCAGCGCCCCGTCCGTGCTGACCGGCCTCACCGTCGGCGTGACGGCCGTGCAGTCGAAGCCGGGCGCGAAGTCCGTGGCCGACGTCCTGGACCCGCTCCTGGACGACCAGGCGCTCGGCAGCCGGCACAGCGCCGTCGTCGTCGACCTCGGCACCGGCAGACGCCTGTACGACACCGGGGCCGACGACGCGCTGACCCCCGCCTCCACGACGAAGATCGCCACCGCCGTCGCCGCGCTCTCCGCGATGGGCGCCGACCACCGCTTCACCACCCGCACCGCCCTCGAGCCCGGCACGAAGGAGGTCGTCCTGGTCGGCGGCGGCGACCCGACCCTGACGGCCCGCGCGGACGACGAGGAGGGCTGGGCGAGCCTGCGCGCCCTCGCCGCCGACACCGCCGCCGCCCTGAAGAAGCGCGGTCTGCGCCAGGTGACGCTGTCGTACGACACGACCCTCTACGCCGGTTCCGCGACCCACCCGATCGGCGTCAACGACAACATCGCCCAGGTCAGCGCCCTGATGGCCGACGAGGGCCGCACGGACGACTCGACGCACGGCCCGGTGGCCCGGGTGGCCGACCCGGCCGCGGACGCGGCGCGCCGGTTCGCCGGGTTCCTGAACTCCGCCGGGATCGAAACGACCTCGCCCGGCCTGTCCAAGGCGTCCGGCCGCGCCGAGTCCCTCGCCACCGTCTCCTCGCCGCCGCTGTCCACCGTCGTCGAGCGGATGCTGACCAACAGTGACAACGACATCGCCGAGGCGCTCGCCCGCCAGACCGCCGTCGCGACCGGCGGACACGCCGACTTCGCCGGCGGCGGAAAGGCGATCCGCGCCCAGCTCCAGAAGCTCGCGCTTCCCCTGGCGGGCGCCGAGTTCAAGGACGGCAGCGGTCTGAACCGTGACGACCGGCTGACCGCGGACCTGCTGACGGCCCTTCTGGTCAAGGCCGGCGACCCCGCCCACCCCGAACTCCGCCCGGTTCTCACCGGTCTTCCGGTGGCCGGCTTCACCGGCACCCTGAGCGCCCGCTACAGCGACGGCGCGGCCGGCGTCGTACGGGCCAAGACCGGCACCCTGACCGGCGTCAACACGCTGGCCGGCACGGTCGTCGACGAGGACGGCCGGCTGCTGGCCTTCGCCTTCCTCACCGCGGACACGACCGATCCGACGGCGGCCCAGGCGGCGCTGGACCGGACGGCGACCGCGCTCGCCGCGTGCGGCTGCGGCTGAACCGGACCGCCGGGCGCCGGGTGCCGCCCGGCGCGCCGCGGCCCGCGGACACCGCCTCGGGGCCTGCCCGCGGCGGGAACGCTCACGTACCGTTGAGCCATGACGAGCATCGGTGGTGCTGCATCTACTGGGATGGTCGACTGGAATCTCGCGGTGGCGACCGCGACCCGGCTCGTACGGCCGGGCCCCGAGGTGAGCCGCGACGAGGCCCGGGCCGTCGTCGCGGAGCTGCGCCGCCACGCCAAGGCCTCGGAGGAACACGTCCGGGGCTTCACCCGGATGGGCACCGAAGCCGTCCATGACACCCCTGTGCTCGTCGTCGACCGCCCCGGCTGGGTCCGGGCGAACGTCGCCGGGTTCCGGGAGATCCTCAAGCCGCTGCTCGACAAGATGCAGGACCGGCGCGGCAACAGCCCCGGCGGCGCGGTCCTGGGCGTGGTCGGCGGCAAGGTCACCGGCGTCGAACTCGGCATGCTGCTGTCGTTCCTCGCCTCCCGGGTCCTCGGCCAGTACGAGACCTTCGCCCCCGCCACCCGCGAACTGCCCGCGGGGCCGGCCGGCGGCGGCCGCCTGCTGCTCGTCGCGCCGAACATCGTGCACGTGGAGCGGGAACTCGACGTACAGCCCCACGACTTCCGCCTCTGGGTGTGTCTGCACGAGGAGACGCACCGCACCCAGTTCTCCGCGGTGCCCTGGCTGCGCGACCACCTGGAGGGTGAGATCCAGTCTTTCCTGGGGGAGACCGACATCGACCCCATGACCTTCCTGGAGCGCATCCGGGAGGCCGCCCAGTCGCTGGCCGGCGGCCGGCCCGAGGGCGAGGAGGACGACGGCGGCCGTTCCCTGGTGGAACTGGTGCAGACCCCCGCCCAGCGGGAGATCCTCACCCGGCTGACCGCCGTGATGTCCCTGCTGGAGGGACACGCCGACTTCGTGATGGACGGGGTCGGGCCCTCGGTCGTCCCGAGCGTCGCGGAGATCCGTGAGAAGTTCCAGCAGCGCC
Organism: Streptomyces sp. NPDC001443; assembly: GCF_053597355.1. Classification (NCBI taxonomy): domain Bacteria; kingdom Bacillati; phylum Actinomycetota; class Actinomycetes; order Kitasatosporales; family Streptomycetaceae; genus Streptomyces; species Streptomyces sp. NPDC001443. The sequence goes on along the minus strand of NZ_JBSFIA010000027.1, from coordinate 28,973 downwards.
GCGCCAAGGGCGCCTCGCGCCTGGACACCACGCTGCGCAAGCTGCTGGGCCTGGACGCCAAGCTCAAGCAGTACCGGGACGGCGAGCGCTTCGTGCGGGCCGTGGTGGACCAGGTCGGCATGGACGGGTTCAACCGGGTGTGGACGTCCCCCAACACCCTGCCGACCAAGGCGGAGATCGCCGCGCCGGGGGACTGGGTCGCTCGGGTGCACCGCAAGAGCGATTCCTGAACCGTGGGCGAGGGCCGGTCCGCGAGCCGCGGACGACACGTGGGAGCCGCGGACGACGCGCGGGAGTGGCGGACGACACGCGGGAGCCGTGGGACGAATCCGGCCGACGGCAGGCGAACGCCCCTCCAATCACCCGTCCGAGGGACCGTGAGCCATGCGTAGGCGTGCAATGCTCGGGGAACGGCCGGGTTCTGTCACCATCGACACACTCTGAGTGACCGAACCTCGGGCTCACTCCCGAAAACTTCATGAAGGGAACCGGACATGGGTCCCCATCCTGCGGTCGCGGCGATACGCCTGGCGGTCCGCCGCGTCCTCCACGACATCCTCATCGAACTCAACAGAACCACCGGCGCCGACGAAGCCACCGGCACGCCTTTCGCCACGGGCACCCTCGCCGTCACCGGCACGCCCTCGGCCGCGGGCACGTCGGCCGTCATCGACGTCCCCGGCTCCGTCGGACAGGCCCCCGGCCGGTACTCCGACCAGGTCCCGGCCCAGAGCGCCGCCCGCGCCCCGCGCGAGCGCACGGCACCGCCGGTCGTGCTGGTCGCGTGCTCCGGCGGCGCCGACTCCATGGCGCTGGCCTCCGCCCTCGCCTTCGAAGCGCCCAAGCTGGGCATCCGCGCCGGCGGCGTCACCGTGGACCACGGCCTGCAGTCGGGCTCCGACCTGCGCGCCGACGAGGTCGTGCTGCGGCTGCGCGAACTCGGCCTGGACCCGGTCGAGTCCGTCACCGTGACCGTCGGCCGCGAGGGCGGGCCCGAGGCCGCCGCCCGCGATGCCCGCTACGCCGCCCTCGACGCCGCCGCGGACCGCCACGGTGCCGCCGCGATCCTGCTCGGCCACACCCGCGACGACCAGGCCGAGACCGTCCTGCTGGGGCTCGCCCGGGGCTCCGGCATCCGGTCCCTGTCCGGGATGGCCGCGGTCTCGGGGGCCGACGGCCGCTACCGCAGGCCCTTCCTCCAGCTCGACCGGCAGACCGCGCGCAAGGCCTGCATGGTCCAGTCGCTGCCCGTCTGGGACGACCCGCACAACGCCGATCCGGCCTACACCCGCTCCCGGTTGCGCCACGAAGGCCTGCCCGCCCTGGAGAAGGCCCTCGGCAAGGGAGTCGTCGAGGCTCTCGCCCGGACGGCCCAGCTCTCCCGGGACGACGCCGACGCCCTGGACGCCTGGGCCAGTCAGGCCGAGGCCTCCGTACGCGACGCGACGGGCCTGCTGGAGTGCGCCAAGCTCTACGCCCTGCCGCCCGCCGTGCGCCGCAGGATCCTGCGGCGCGCGGCCATCGAGGCGGGTGCTCCGGCCGGTTCGCTGTTCGCCCGCCACATCGAGGAGGTCGACCGGCTGATCACCGGTTGGCGGGGCCAGGGAGCCATCAACCTCCCCGGCCGGGTCGTCGCCCAGCGACAGGGTGGCAGACTGGTGATCCGGCAAGGCTGAATCTCCCCCCTCGGGGAGACGGCCGGCCTCCCCTTCGGGCAGGGGCCGGGCAGCCGGTGGGACGACCGACCGAAAGTGATGCGGGTGGACGCGAAAGACATGGGTGCCGACCTCAAAGAGGTACTCATCACCAAGGAAGAGATCGACGCGAAGCTGGCCGAGCTGGCCGCGAGGATCGACGAGGAGTACGCGGGCAAGGACCTGCTGATCGTCGGCGTCCTCAAGGGCGCGGTGATGGTCATGGCCGACCTCGCCCGGTCGCTGTCCACCCCCGTCACCATGGACTGGATGGCGGTGTCCTCGTACGGGGCGGGCACCCAGTCCTCCGGTGTGGTGCGGATCCTCAAGGACCTCGACACCGACATCAAGGGCCGGCACGTCCTGATCGTCGAGGACATCATCGACTCCGGGCTGACCCTGTCGTGGCTGCTCAGCAACCTCGGCTCGCGCGAGCCCGCCTCCCTGAAGGTGTGCACGCTGCTGCGCAAGCCGGACGCCGCCAAGGTCGCCATCGACGTGGAGTGGGTCGGCTTCGACATCCCCAACGAGTTCGTCGTCGGCTACGGCCTCGACTACGCCGAGAAGTACCGCAACCTGCCGTTCGTGGGTACTCTCGCGCCGCACGTCTACGGCGGCTGAGCCAGTAGGGCCAAGCTCACCAGGACGATCGGGAACCCCAGCGGGCCTCTCGCCGTTGGAGCAGGCAGACGGATCGCCAGCCGTCCCGTGCGGCTTCGGTCCACAATGCTGGGGTACCGTCAGAAGAACTGTCTTATCAAACTCACTATGGCAGGAGGGACGGGGCGACACCGCTCCGTATGGATGGACGTGAAGCGATACTTCCGTGGGCCGGTCATGTGGATCGTGCTGGCCGTCCTTGCCGTGGTCGTGTTGATGCAGGTCGTCGGCTCGTCCGGCGGCTACAAGACGGTGGACACCGGCAAGGTCGTCCAGGCGATCAACGACAACAAGGTCGAGTCGGCCAAGATCACCACCGGTGACGAGCAGACCATCAAGGTCTCGCTCAAGGACGGCGTGAAGGTCGACGACAGCTCGAAGATCCAGGCGAGCTACATCGGCGACCAGGGCGTGACCATCGCCAACACGCTGCAGACCAAGTACCAGGACAAGCAGATCCCCGACGGCTACACCGTCACCCCGACGAAGCAGAACGCTTTCCTCGGCATCCTGCTCTCCCTGCTCCCCTTCGTCCTCATCGTCGTCGTGTTCCTGTTCCTGATGAATCAGATGCAGGGCGGCGGCTCCCGGGTCATGAACTTCGGCAAGTCCAAGGCGAAGCTCATCACCAAGGACACCCCGAAGACGACATTCGCGGACGTCGCGGGCTCGGACGAGGCCGTCGAGGAGCTCCAGGAGATCAAGGAGTTCCTCCAGGAGCCGGCGAAGTTCCAGGCGGTCGGCGCCAAGATCCCGAAGGGCGTACTGCTGTACGGCCCTCCCGGCACCGGCAAGACCCTGCTCGCGCGCGCTGTCGCGGGCGAGGCGGGCGTGCCGTTCTACTCGATCTCCGGTTCCGACTTCGTCGAGATGTTCGTCGGTGTCGGTGCCTCCCGAGTGCGTGACCTGTTCGAGCAGGCCAAGGCGAACGCGCCGGCGATCGTCTTCGTCGACGAGATCGACGCGGTCGGCCGTCACCGCGGCGCCGGCCTCGGCGGTGGTCACGACGAGCGCGAGCAGACGCTGAACCAGCTGCTCGTCGAGATGGACGGCTTCGACGTCAAGGGCGGCGTCATCCTGATCGCCGCCACGAACCGCCCGGACATCCTCGACCCGGCCCTTCTGCGCCCCGGCCGCTTCGACCGCCAGATCGCGGTCGACCGCCCCGACATGCAGGGCCGCCTGGAGATCCTCAAGGTCCACCAGAAGGGCAAGCCGGTCGCGCCCGACGTCGACCTGGCCGCCGTCGCCCGCCGCACCCCCGGCTTCACGGGTGCCGATCTGTCCAACGTGCTGAACGAGGCCGCGCTGCTCACGGCCCGCAGCGACCGGAAGCTGATCGACAACCTGATGCTGGACGAGGCGATCGACCGTGTGGTCGCGGGCCCGCAGAAGCGGACCCGGATCATGTCGGACAAGGAGAAGAAGATCACCGCGTACCACGAGGGCGGTCACGCCCTGGTCGCGGCGGCCTCGCCGAACTCCGACCCGGTCCACAAGATCACGATCCTGTCCCGCGGCCGTGCCCTCGGTTACACGATGGTCCTCCCGGACGAGGACAAGTACTCGACCACGCGCAACGAGATGCTCGACCAGCTCGCCTACATGCTGGGTGGCCGCGCGGCCGAGGAACTGGTCTTCCACGACCCGACCACGGGCGCCGCGAACGACATCGAGAAGGCCACGGCCACCGCCCGCGCGATGGTCACGCAGTACGGCATGACCGAGCGGCTCGGCGCGATCAAGTTCGGCGGCGACAACACCGAGCCCTTCCTCGGCCGTGAGATGGCTCACCAGCGCGACTACTCGGAAGAGGTCGCCGCCCTGGTGGACGAGGAAGTCAAGAAGCTCATCGAGAACGCGCACAACGAAGCCTGGGAGATCCTGGTCGAGAACCGCGACGTCCTCGACAACCTGGTGCTCCAGCTGCTGGAGAAGGAGACGCTCGGCAAGGAGGAGATCGCGGAGGTCTTCGCCACGATCGTCAAGCGGCCGCCGCGGCCCGCCTGGACCGGCTCCTCCCGCCGTACGCCGTCCACCCGTCCGCCGGTGCTCTCCCCCAAGGAGCTGGCACTGACGAACGGCGCGAACGGCGCGACGCCGGCCATCAGCACCGTGAAGTCGACCGCCGCGGAGTCCGCGTCGGCGACGGAGCAGGTCACGGAGGACCGACCGGAGAGCTGATCCTCCCGGCCGTCCCCGGTGGCCTCACCAGGCCCGGAATGGATGCCGCGCCACCCAAGGTTCTAGCCTTGGGGGGCGCGGCATTTCGGTATGTCCGCAAGTGAGACCCGGCGGCCCGCCCGCGCGCACGCATGACAGGTACAGGAACGAGGCTTCAGATGACCGACCCCGTGACGCTCGACGGCGAGGGCTCCATCGGCGAGTTCGACGAGAAGCGCGCCGAGAACGCCGTGCGCGAGCTCCTCATCGCGGTCGGCGAGGACCCGGACCGCGAGGGGCTCAAGGAGACTCCGGCCCGGGTGGCGCGGGCGTACCGGGAGATATTCGCGGGGCTGTGGCAGAAGCCCGAGGACGTGCTGACGACGACGTTCGACCTGGGGCACGACGAGATGGTCCTGGTGAAGGACATCGAGGTCCTCAGCTCCTGTGAGCATCACCTGGTGCCGTTCGTCGGGGTCGCCCACGTGGGCTACATCCCGTCCGTCGACGGCAAGATCACCGGTCTTTCGAAGCTGGCCCGGCTCGTGGACGTCTACGCCCGCCGGCCGCAGGTCCAGGAGCGGCTCACCACGCAGATCGCCGACTCGCTGATGGAGATCCTGGAGCCGCGCGGGGTGATCGTGGTCGTCGAGTGCGAGCACATGTGCATGTCCATGCGGGGCGTGCGCAAGCCCGGGGCCAAGACGATCACGTCGGCCGTGCGGGGACAGCTGCGCGACCTGGCCACCCGCACCGAGGCCATGAGCCTGATCATGGCGCGCTGACGTCGCGGCGGCGACCCGGGCCGGGCCCCGCGGCCCGGACGCCCGGCTCGGCGCCACGGCCCGGTCGTCGGCCGACGGCCTCGCGGCCGGACATAGGTCGGTGGGTGCCGCGGCCGGACGTCGACCGGCGCCCCCTTCGGCCGGGACTCCGACTCCGGCTGGCGGGCTCCGCGGCTCGGAGCCCGGCCTGACGGCGGCCTCGGCTTGACGGCGGCCTCGGCTTGACGGCGGCCTCGGTCTGACGGCTGCCTCGGTCTGACGGCTGCCTCGGTCTGACGGCGGCCTCGGCCTGACGGCGGCCTCGGCCTGACGGCGGCCTCGGCCTGACGGCTGTCCCGGTCGGACTCCGGCTCTGGGCCTGTGACCGGGCTCCCGTCGACCGGCCGGGCGGCCCGGTGGCCCGGACTCGGGTCGGGTGCGCGGGTCGGATGCGCGGGCCGCTCTTCCGGCCGGGGCCTCGGAGGCGGCCGTCGTGGATCGGACGGGCCCTGGGGCGTCGCGGATCTCCGATCCTGGACCGGCCCCGGGCCGTCGCCGGCCCGGCGCGGACGCTATGCCGTCGTGGCCGCGCCGTTGTCGTGTTCGTCGTCCTCCGGGAGGCGGCACACGCGCTCCAGGAAGAGGGCCGCCGCTATGACGCCGAACCCGGCCAGCACCGAGAAGCCGGCGTAGATGGCCTGGTCGCGGCGGGCGGGGATGTCGAGGGACTCCAGCAGGAAGACCCCCGTGCCGCCGTACATGCCGGCGACGAGAGCGGCGACCAGGGCGCTGGACTGGCCGAAGACGACCGCGCGGGCCGCCATCAGCGGATCCACGCCCTTGGCGTCGGGGCGGCGCTCGCGCTGCGCCTTGAGACGGGCGCGGATCGACAGGGCCGTGGCGAGGAGGATCACCGCGATCACGGCGAGGACGATGGGGGCGGCCAGCGGGACGCTGGGGAGGGTCCCCAGCGCGCTCCACAGGCGGGCGCCCGCCCAGGAGAGCACTCCGGCGACGACGAACACGCCTGCCAGCACCCTGATGCGAAGCTCTCTCACGGTGTTCCTTCAGCTCCCCCGGACAGCGGTCGTGGACGGCCCGCACCCGGTGGGCCGACCTTGTGGTCGTCTAGACCCTAACGACTACTCGGGCAGCCGGAGTTCCAGGTCCTCGCGTGCCGTGACCCCGTCCCTGGTGACGATGTCCAGGAGGCCGGCGACCGGGCCGAGGCCGGGCAGCTCGGCCTCGGGGTCCACGTCGTGCCAGGGGGCGAGGACGAAGGCGCGCTCGTGGGCGCGCGGATGCGGGAGGGTGAGCCGCGGGTCGTCGCTGACCGTGTCGGCGTAGGCAACGATGTCGACGTCGAGGGTGCGCGGGCCCCAGCGCTCGTCGCGCACGCGGTGGAAGGCCTCCTCGATCGCGTGGGCCCGCTCCAGCAGCGAGGACGGCGGCAGGGTGGTCTTCAGGACCACGACCGCGTTGAAGTACGACGGCTGGCTGCCGGGCTCGACGCCCCACGGCTCCGTCTCGTACACCGGCGAGACGGCCTTCACGCGCACGCCGGGGGTGTCCTCCAGCGCGTCGACGGCGGCCTGGAGGGTCTCCAGACGGTTGCCGAGGTTCGAGCCGAGGGAGAGCACCGCCCGTTGCGGGTTGTGCAGCGTGGTGTCGGCGGCGTCGACCTTCTCGACGACGGAGGCGGGTACCGGTTGTACGGTCGGGTCGCTGTGACCCCCGGTGAGGGATGCGCTCATACTCGGCTCCGGATGATGGTGACGGTCACGTCGTCGAACGGGACGGTGATCGGGGCGTCCGGTTTGTGGACGCAGACCTCGACCTCCTCGACCCCCTCGTGCTTCAGGCAGACCGCGGCGATGCGCTCGGCGAGCGTCTCGATGAGGTTGACGGGCTCGCCCTCGACGATGGCCACGACCTCCTCCGCCACGATGCCGTAGTGCGCGGTCTTCGTCAGGTCGTCGTCGGCCGCGGCCGGCCGGGTGTCCAGGCCGAGGACGAGGTCCACGATGAAGGTCTGGCCCTCCTCGCGCTCCTTGGGGAACACACCGTGGTGCCCGCGGGCCTTCAGGCCGCGCAGCGCGACACGATCCACGCGAATCACTCCTGCAATCGTCGGTGACGGCCGGTCCGTACCGTGTGCGCGCGGCACACCGGCCTCAAACGAATCTACCTGCGAGCACTGACAGTGCCGGGCCGACGGCGCACCGGCCCCGGCCGGCCCCGAAAGTTTCCTCGGAGGTTTCCCCCGGGAAACCCGGCGGGCTCACGGGCCGGTAGCCGCTTCTACCCGGCGGGCCGTGATCCCAACCACACTTCTTCGGTTCAGACGGTCCCGCACCCCTTCAGGAGGGGGTGCGGGGGGTCTCCTCGTCGTCCTCCTCGCCGGTCTCGGCCAGCACCGGCGAGGCGTGGTGCGACCAGAGCTTCCAGCCGGTGGCCGTGCGGCGGAACACGTTCGTGGCGACCACGAGCTGGCCGACGAGGGGTCCCAGCTCCTCACCGTCCTTCGGGGCGGGGCCGCCGCTGAGGATGTTCTCGGTGCAGTTCACCAGGGCCGTGTCGCCCGTGACGGAGACATGCACGTCGGTGAGGAAGAACTGGATGTACTCCGTGTTCGCCATGATCAGCGCGTACGACCTGAGGACCTCGCCGCGGCCGGTGAGCACGGGCCAGCCCGGGTGCACGCAGGAGATCACGCCGGCGTCGGCCGGGTCGTGGTACTCCTCGTCGACGCCGAGGTCGGCGGGGGTCAGCCAGAGCGAGGTCAGCTCCTCGAAGTCGCCGCGCTCCAGAGTCTCGTAGAAGGCGGTGTTGGCGGCCTCGACCTGCTCCACGTCGGTGTGGGGGGCGCTCACAGGGCTCCCTCGGCGGAGTCGGCACCCGGGACGCCGCTCGGGGTGCGGGCGCCTTCCACGGCGCGGGCGACGCGTACGGCGTCCGCGGTCGCGCGTACCTCGTGCACCCGGACCGCCCAGGCGCCGGCCTGCGCGGCGAGCGCGGAGACGGCGGCCGTCGCCGCGTCGCGCTCGCGGGCCGGGGGCGGGGCGCCCTCCGGGCCCGCCAGGACCCGCCCGAGGAACCGCTTGCGGGAGGCGGCGACGAGCAGGGGGTGGCCGAGGGCGCGCAGCCGGTCGAGACGGGCGAGCAGGGCCAGGTCGTGCTCGGCCTCCTTGGAGAAGCCGAGCCCGGGGTCGACGACGACGCGGTCGGGGGCGATGCCGCCCGCGAGGACTGCCTCCACGCGTGCGTGCAGCTCGTCGACGACTTCGGTGACGGCGTCCTCGTAGGTGCCGTGGACGGCTTCACCGTGGAGGAAGCCGCGCCAGTGCATGACGACGAAGGGGGCGCCCGTCTCGGCCACGACGGGGATCATCGCGGGGTCGGCGAGGCCGCCGCTGACGTCGTTGACCAGGCGGGCGCCGGCCGCGAGCGCCTGGGCGGCGACGGAGGCGCGCATGGTGTCGACGGAGACGACGACACCTTCGGAGGCGAGTCCGCGGACCACCGGGACGACGCGCTTGAGCTCCTCCGCCTCGTCGACGCGGGTGGCGCCGGGACGGGTGGACTCACCGCCGACGTCGACCAGGTCCGCGCCCTCGGCGACCAGCCCGAGGCCGTGCTTGACCGCGGCCGTGGTGTCGAACCAGCGGCCGCCGTCGGAGAAGGAATCGGGGGTCACGTTCACGACCCCCATGACCGCGCAGCGGTCCCAGTCCGGAAGACCCGCCACGCGCCCGCGTCCGCTCTGCTTGCTCATATGTTCAGCGTAGGCCCAGGACAGGGCCGCAAGACCCGCACGGCCCGTGGGCCGGATGCCCGCAGCGAGCCACGGGCGGGCCCGCGTCCGGGCCCGTGCGCGAGCCACGGGCGGGCCCGCGTCCGGGCCCGAGGCAGTGACCGGCCCGGACGCTCAGGCCGCGTGGATACCTTGCTCCGCCAGTCCGTGCGCGCACGGGCGAGGGCTGGCCGAGCGGCGGCGCAGGAAGCCCGGAAGCGGCAGCGCCAGGTTCACGAAGCCCTCGGCCTGCATGGCCGCGAAGCCGATGCGGGGCAGGTCGGCGGAGGCGCGGTAGACGACGAAGCGCGGCTCCCACCGGGGCTGGAACTTGGCGTTGAACTTGTACAGGGACTCGATCTGGAACCAGCGGGAGAGGAAGACCAGCAGCCCGCGCCAGGCGCGCAGCACCGGGCCCGCGCCGATCTTCTCGCCGCGGGCCAGCGCCGAGCGGAACATCGCGAAGTTGAGCGACACGCGCGCGATGCCGAACTTCGGGGCGGCCTGGAGCGCGGCGACGATGAGGAGCTCGTTCATGCCGGGGTCGGCCGAGCGGTCGCGCCGCATGAGGTCGAGCGAGGCGCCGTCGGTGCCCCAGGGCACGAAGTGCAGCACGGCCTTCAGGTCGCCGTACGGTCCCGGTTCCGCGTCGGCCTTGTGGGCGGTGGCGATCAGGCAGTCGGCGTCGGAGGCGTCGCCGATCCGGCCGAGGGCCATGGAGAAGCCGCGCTCGGTGTCGGTGCCGCGCCAGGCGGCCGCGGCCTGCCGCACGCGCTCCAGCTCGGCCTCGCCGAGGTCACCCACGCGCCGCACTCGGGTCTCGTAACCGGCGCGCTCGATGCGCTTGACCATCTGGCGCACGTTGCGCATCGCGCGGCCGGCGAGCGAGAAATCCGCGACGTCCACCACCGCCTCGTCGCCCAGTTCGAGGGCGTCGAGGCCGGTCTCGCGGGTCCACACCTCCCCGCCCGTCTCCGAGCAGCCCATGACGGCCGGGGTCCAGGAGTGGGCCCTGGCCTCGTCCATGAAGCGCTCGATGGCGCCGGGCCAGGCCTCGACGTCCCCGATGGGGTCGCCGCTGGCGAGCATCACACCGGAGACGACGCGGTAGGTCACCGCGGCCTTGCCGCTGGGGGAGAAGACGACGGCCTTGTCGCGACGCAGCGCGAAGTGGCCGAGGGAGTCGCGGCGGCCGTGCCTGGCCAGCAGGTCGCGCAGCCGGGCCTCGTCCTCCTCGGTGAGACGGGCGGCCGGGTGCTCGGGGCGGAAGGCGAAGTAGATCGTGGTGACCGCGGTGAGCAGGCCGAGGGCGCCGAGGGAGAAGGCGACCGTCCAGGAGGTGTTGCCCTGGTAGTCGACGGGTCCTTCGAAGCCGAAGAGGCCGTACAGCACGTGGGTCAGGCGGTCGGCCAGGCTCGGGTCGCCGATCATGCGATGCGGGTGGACGCTGACGATGACGAGTCCGAGCGCGAGGGAACCGGCACTCATGAGAACGAAGTTGGCAAGAGCACGCCACCGACTGCGCGGATCGGGCAGGGCGGCGAACTGGTCGCGGTGCAGCAGCAGCGGTGCGAGCAGGGCGAGCGAGATCAGCACTCCGACCGGGGAGTGCCGGTACGTGAACTGCCCGACGGCACCCGCGGGCAGCAGCGCCACCGCGGCCCGCCAGGCCCGGCGCTTGCCGCGCTTGAGGCCGTGGGCGAGCAGGAGCAGCAGTACGCCGCTGCTGAGCGAGAGCGCGGCCGCGAACGGGCCGACCGAGCCGGGCAGCACCTCGGCCATGGAGTGCATACGGCTGTGCCGGAAGCGCGGGAAGACGCCCGCGGCGATGTCCAGGGCACCGACCAGGGCACACGCTCTGCCGACGACGGCGGGCACGGACTCGGGGCGCGGCCCTCGCAGGACGCGCCGCACTCGGCTTGATCGGTTCGGAACCCCGCCCGACATTTCCCCATCTTCCCTGACAGACATCGCATCCCGTGGTTCTGCGAGAGACCTTGAATCCGGTGCCGTTTCAGGGCATCCGGCGACATTGCGCCCTCTAGGACGGTGTCTCGGGGGGAGAGGTTCACTCCTTTCGACAAAGCCGCGTCAAAGGCAGAGGAAAGTCCGGGACAAGCGCTCACGAAAGATCGTGTCGCGCGGGGGTGCCCGGACGGGAAGCGCAGGCGGGAAAGCCTTATGGGGCTCACGAGCAACAAGGTGCTGGTACTGGCGATAGTGCTCGCCGTGCTGCTGTTCGTCGGCACGGTGTGGTGGTGGCCGCGGCTGGCCGGGCGCACCTGGTGGGCGGTCGTCGGCCGGGTGGGGCTCCTGCTCGTCACCCAGGTGTCGGTGTTCGTCTGTGTGGGGCTGGCGGTCAACCAGGCCTTCGGGTTCTACGCGGACTGGGCGGACCTGTTCGGGCGCGAGAGAGGCCAGGGCGTGGTCGTCAACCACACGGTGGGCCGCGGCTCGGGCGGCCCGCTGGAGGTGGTCGGCACCAGCCCGGTGACGGATCAGGGCAGTGCCCGGCCGCAGGTCGGCGGGCAGATCCAGAAGATCGACGTCTTCGGCCGCAGGACACGCATCGCCACCCCCGCGTACGTGTATCTGCCGCCGGAGTACTTCCAGTCGGCCTACCGCACGCGCACGTTTCCCGTGGCGGTGGTCCTCACCGGATATCCGGGCACCGCCGAGGCGCTGGTGGACAAATTGAACTATCCGCGCACGGCGCGGGAACTCGCCAAGGACGGCCGTATGCAGCCGATGATCCTGGTGATGCTGCGGCCGACCGTGGCGCCGCCGCGTGACACGGAGTGCGTGGACGTCCCGGGCGGACCGCAGACCGAGTCGTTCTTCGCCGAGGATCTGCCGGACGCGGTACGGGCGCATTACCGGGCGGGCGGGAAACCGGGCAGCTGGGGCATCATCGGCGACTCCACCGGCGGTTACTGCGCGCTGAAGCTCGCCATGCACCACCCCGGCGTCTACGCGGCGGGCGCGGGCCTGTCGCCGTACTACAAGGCGCCCCACGACCCCACCACCGGCGATCTCTTCCACGGCGACGAGCTGCTGCGCCGGCGGGCGGACCTGATGTGGTTCGTCAAGCACCAGCCGGCGCCGGACACTTCGCTGCTCGTCACCAGCAGCAAGGCCGGCGAATCCAACTACAAAACCACGCTGAAGTTCATAGAACGGGTGCAGGCGACGAACCTGACACGGATCTCGTCGATCATCCTCGAAAGCGGCGGACACAACTTCAATACCTGGCGCCGGGAGATCCCCGCGACGTTGCAGTGGATCAGCGGGCGACTGGGCGAAGGCTGAAAAGGCTTCGGTATGGCTGCGTTTTTGTGCCGCGGGTCACCATCACTTGCCTACGCGCGGTAAGTTTCTGGCCATGCCACGTGGACGTCACCGCCATTCCCCGCCCCTGCACAGGCTGTTGCCGCCTTCGGTGATCGCCGGCGTCTCCGTCGTCTGCGCTTTCGCCCCCTGGGTGTTCTCGCAGGCGATGGTGCTCCGCGGTCTGGCCGCGGCCGCCGCGACGACGGCCGTCCTGGGCGCCGTCGTCATGCGCCGCTGGGACGCCCAGGCGGGCAAACAGGTCGCCGACCTCACCCGCGCGCGTGCGAGTGACGACTGGCGGCACGAGGAACGTGTCGCCGAACTGGAGACCGACCTCGAGGAGTCGCGCGAGCTGCGCGTGAAGCTGGAGCAGCGGCTGCGGGCGAAGCGCGCCGAACTGACCCGGCTGCGCAACGAGCACGCCGCGCTGCTGCGGCGGTACGCGACGGCGGAGACCGAGCGGGCGACCGCCCTGGAGGGCCGTCGGCTGCTGGAGATAGAGAGCGCGGCCCCCGCGCGGGCACTGCCGCCGGGGACGGCTTCGTCCGCGGCGGAGGAGACCGAGGCTGTGGCTGCCCCGGCCGAGACCGACGCCGAGACCGACGTCGAGGCCGAGGCGGAGCGCGACATCGATGCCGACGCCGACGCCGACGCCGACGCCGATGCCGATATCGAGGTCGATGCCGACGTCGAGGTCGATGCCGACGTCGAGGACGAGGACGACGTCGCGGACGAGGCGACGGTCGACGAGGGGGCGTCGGTGGCTCCGGGGGCCTTCTCCCCCGAGGGGTCGAAGCTGTTCCTGCGGGCGAAGGCGGCGCTGACCCGGTTCGACGCCGAGGCCGCCGTGGACGCGCCCGCCAAGCCCGCCGGTTCCGGCGCCGAGGTCGCGCTCCGCGCGGAGGCCGTGCAGGAGGACGAGGCACAGGGGAAGCCCGAGGCGGTCGACGAGCACCAGCGTGCGGCCGCCGAACCCACGGCGGACATGGAGAGCGCCACCCGCGAAGAGGCCGCCGCCCGCGAAGAGGCCGCCGCCACCGATGTGGCCGCCCGGGAGGAGTCGGTCACCCCGGACGAGACCGTTTCCCCGGAAGCGACGGCCCGCCCGGAAGCGGACGTCACCGCCGAGGACACCGGCACCCCGCGAGCGGCCGCCGCCCGGGAGACGGGTGTCCCCGAGGCACGCACGGCCGACCGGACCGACACCGTGGCGCGGCCGGAGACGGCTCCCGCCGCGAGCACGGCCGTCGCCCGGAGGGAAACGGTCCCTCAGGCCGCCCCTCAGGCCGCCCAGGCACCCCAAGCGGACCGGTCCCGCCCGCAGTTGCCGGCGCCGGCGAAGTCCCCCGCTCCCGTGCACCGGCCCTCCGGGCACTTCACCGTGCCGACCGCCGTGGCCGTCGTACCGGCCGCCGCGCCCGTGCGCAGGCCGACGACGGAGGGCGGGTTCGACTTCTTCGGCATGCAGAAGGCCGCGGAGCCGTCCGCCCTGGACGCCGTGCAGAACGAGGACCTCGCCGATGTGGTCGGCGAGGAGGCCATCGCCGTGCACAAGGCGACGGAAGGGGAGTTCGCGCCGGTGGATCCGCAGGCGCGTGACGCCGGCCAGGTCATCGACCTGACGGAGCACGACGAGACGGAGCAGATCGACCTCCAGGGACTGCGCAGCAGCGCGGCGTCCTGACGAAACGACAAGCCCCAGACGCCCGGCGTCCGCTCAGGCCATCCACCTGTCCGGCCGGGCGTCCTCGCGTCCCGTACGCGAACGCTCCGCCTGTCCGCGCAGCAGTTCCGCGGCCTCCCGGGCGTCCCGCAGCCGGGCGGTCACCGACTTGCCGGCCCCCGTGTCCACGTGCACGTCGGCGACCCGCCACAACCGCTGCCAGGGCCCCTGCGTCAGCCGTACGCTCTGCACCTTGGCGTGCGGCACCAGCGCCACGGTGCGCCGCAGCAGCCCGTGCCGGGCGGCGAACACCGCGTCGGTGACCGCCAGTCCGTAGCCCCGCCACCACACCGGCACGCACCGCCCGGCCCGCCGCGGCGGCCGGGCCGCCGCCGTGGTCATGGCCGTGGCGGCCGGCACGGTCACCCCGGGCAGCACGCGCGCGACGACCGCGTCGGCGAGCGCGCGCGGCGCCACCGGTATCAGTACGGAACCGGACGACCCGGCCACGTCCAGCTCCACCCGCACCCGGTCGCGCCGCCGCCACAGCAGCGGCTGCACGATCCGCACGGTCTGCACGCGTCCCGGCGGCACCGTCTCGTGCGCGCGGTCCAGCAGGCCGTGGTCGATGCGCAGCCCGTCCGGCGACTCGCCCAGCGTCCAGTCGTACTCACCCGCGAACCGCCCCACGCTGCGCGCGCCCGCCGCGCCGAGCAGGGGCACACCGGTCGCGAGGACCGTCCACACGCTGTGGGTGGCCAGCCACAGCACCGGCGGCACGACGAGCGCGGCGGCCGCCGCGCCCCAGGTCGCGCCGGTCAGCAGCAGCGAGACGGCGAGGTCGCGCGCGGGCACGCGCAGCAGTTCCCGGGACGGCGCCTCGCCGACCTCGTGGGCCGTCTCGGGCGCGAAACCTGCCGCCCGCGCGAGCAGTTCGGCCCGCAGCCTGCGCGCCTCGCCCTCGCCCAGGAAGGCGAGCTCGTCCTTCTTGTCCGTGCCGACGACGTCGAGCCTGAGCTTGGCGACGCCCGCCACGCGCGCGAGGAGCGGCCGGGTGACGTCGACCGCCTGGATGCGCTCCAGCCGGATGTGCGCGGTGCGCCGGAACAACAGGCCGGTCCTTATGCGCAGTTCGGTGTCGGTCACCGAGAAGTGGGTGCACCACCAGGTGAGAAAGCCGTAGAGGCAGGCGGCCGGGACGAACACGGCGAGGGCGACCAGCAGGGTCGTCGTGGTCAGCCGGGTGAGCTGCGCCTGCGCCTGGTCGGGGTCGTGCGCCGCCCATCCCACGATCACCGCGACCGGCGCCCACGCCCGCCGGAACGGTGTGACGGGATGCAGCCGCCGCTCGGTCACGGGCCGCGGCGCACGCAGGTCGTGACCGGTGTCCGGCGCCGTCACAGCCCCGCCGACCGGGCTTCGCCGAGCTCGGTGAGCCGGTCGCGCAGCCGCTGCGCCTCGGCCGGTTCCAGGCCGGGGACGGTCGCGTCGGTCGCGGCGGCGGCCGTGTGCAGCTGCACCCCGGCCAGCCCGAACCACCGCATGACGGGACCGGAGGTCACCTCGACCAACTGCATCCGCCCGTACGGCACGACGGTCTCCGTGCGCCACAGCACGCCCCGGCTGAGCAGCAGGTCGTCGGCGCGCTCGGCGTACCGCCAGGAGCGCCAGTTGCGGCCGAGCATCACCCAGCCCCACCCGGCCGCCGCCAGCGGCAGCAGCGCGAAGGCCGCCCAGGCGGGTCCCGCCAGCAGTCCGAGCAGCAGTCCGACGGCGAGGGCGGCCGACCCCAGCCCCACCACCAGCAGCAACCGTCGCATCCGCAGCAGTCCGGGCGGCAGCGCCGTCCACACCACCGGCTCGTCCCCTGTCGCCCCGGCCTCACCCGGGCTCCCCGTCTCCATGGGGCCAGCGTACGTAGGGGAGACTGTGTCCATGACTCCCACGACGGAGACCACGGTCGGGATCGGCGGCGCCGCGGAGAGCACCGACATGGTGCTCAACATCGGGCCGCAGCACCCCTCCACGCACGGGGTGCTGCGCCTGCGGCTGGTGCTGGACGGCGAGCGCATCGTCAGCGCGGAGCCGGTGATCGGCTACATGCACCGCGGTGCCGAGAAGCTCTTCGAGGCACGCGACTACCGCCAGATCATCATGCTCGCCAACCGCCACGACTGGCTGTCGGCGTTCTCGAACGAACTGGGCGTGGTCCTCGCGGTGGAGCGCATGCTCGGCATGGAGGTGCCCGAGCGCGCGGTGTGGACCCGCACGCTCCTCGCGGAGCTGAACCGGGTGCTCAACCACCTGATGTTCCTCGGGTCGTACCCGCTGGAGCTGGGCGGCATCACCCCGGTGTTCTACGCGTTCCGTGAGCGCGAGGTCCTCCAGAACGTCATGGAGGAGGTCTCCGGCGGGCGCATGCACTACATGTTCAACCGTGTCGGCGGCCTGAAGGAGGACCTGCCGGCCGGCTGGGCGGGGCGCGCCCGTGCCGCGGTGGCCGCCGTGCGCTCGCGCATGGACGTCTACGACGACCTGGTGCTCGGCAACGAGATCTTCCGCGGGCGTACGCGGGGCGTGGGCGCCCTCACGGCGCGGACCGTGCACGCGTACGGCGTGAGCGGGCCGATCGCGCGCGCCTCCGGGGTCGACTTCGACCTGCGCCGCGACGAGCCCTACCTCGCCTACGGAGAGCTCCAGGACACCCTGAAGGTCGTCACCCGGCAGGAGGGCGACTGCCTGGCCCGCTTCGAGTGCCTCCTGGACCAGACGCACAACGCGCTGGACCTCGCCGACGCCTGCCTCGACCGGCTCGCCGGGCTGGCGCCCGGACCGATCAACCAGCGGCTGCCGAAGGTCCTGAAGGCGCCCGAGGGCCACACCTACGCGTGGACCGAGAACCCGCTCGGCATCAATGGGTACTACCTGGTCAGCAAGGGCGAGAAGACCCCGTACCGGCTGAAGCTGCGGTCCGCCTCGTACAACAACATCCAGGCGCTGACCGAGCTGCTGCCGGGCACGCTGGTGGCGGACATGGTCGCCATCCTCGGCTCACTGTTCTTCGTGGTCGGGGACATCGACAAGTAGGGCGCGCGGGTCCGTGATCCCCACCGGCTGAAGGAGCCACCCGAAGTCGCCCAGCCCTCCGGGCGCGGTCAGTTCGGCGGCCTCTCCGGCGTGCGCGAGAGCGCGGACGTACGCCGCCGGGTCGCTGGAGGCGAGCGCGAGCGGGGGGCGTACGCCGGTGAGGCCCAGGCAGTGCAGCGCCGCGCGTTGCGTGAGACGGCGTGCGCCCGTGAGCGCGCAGGCGTCCAGCGCGACATGCGCCGTGATGTCGCACGAACCGTCCGGCACGGGCACCGTCCCGCGCCCCTCCCGGAAGCCGGTCAGCGTCCCGAACGGGGGGCGCGCGTCCGCGGTGTGCGCGTAGTCCACGGCCACCGCGAGCCCCCGCGCCACGCGGGAGACGGCGGCCGACCACGCGCGGTCCCGGGGGAGCCCGATCTCCGCGCGCAGCCCCTCCTCGTCCGGCAGCGGCCACCAGCGCGCGAGCCAGTCCGCAGCCGCTCCCCGGACCGGTTCGCCGAGCCGTTCGGCGCCGTCCGCCCGGACCAGCACCAGTCGTGCCACGCCCGCCGCGTCCACCTCGGCGACGTCCACGGGCACGTTGTCCAGCCACTCGTTGGCGAACAGCAGCCCGGTGACCTCCCGCGGCGGCTCGGGCAACCAGCCGATCCGGGGGTCGAGACCGGCCGGACGGTCCGCGATCTCGACGGCGCACGCGCGCGTGCGGGCGGCGACGTCCGCGGGGAGCGCGGCGAGCACCCCGCGGACCAGCTCACCGCGGCCGGCGGCCAGGTCGACGAAGTCGAGCGCGGCGGGCCGGCCCAGGGCCTCGTCGACGCGGCACAGCAGCCGGGCCACGGCCTCGGCGAAGAGCGGAGAGGCGTGCACCGACGTACGGAAGTGACCGGCGGGGCCCTCCGGCCGCCGGTAGAAGCCGTCCGGCCCGTACAGGGCGTCCTCGGTCGCCGCCCGCCAGCCGCGCCACCCGCCGTCCGGATCCGCGGCGCCCGTCCCGTCCGCCGGGTCTGTTCCGTCCGCCGGGTCCGCCGGGCTCGCCGCCCCCGTGCGGGCCGTCGCGGTGCGGTCCGTCGCGTCTGCCGGGTCCGTCGTGTCCTGCTCCACCCGGACAGACTAGGCGTCGTGCCGATCACGGCCTCCACCTTGCGGAGTACGCGCGTCGGGCACGGATCGGCCCTCCGGTTGACCCCCACCCACATCAGGCTTCCCTACGCTGGGTGGCGTGCAGCGCCTCTATGACCTCATCCGCAGACACCCGACCTGGGTCGACAGCTTCTGGGCTGCCGTACTGTTCGGGATCTCGGTCGCGGGTGGAGCCGCCCGCGCGGAGACCGCGGGCACCGACTCCCCGGTCCGGATCATCCCGGTGACGTTCTTGCTGTGCCTGGTGGTCGCCCTGCGCCGGCGGCTGCCGGTGCAGATGCTGCTGCTGACGGTCGTGCTCGGACTGGCGCAGCTCGTGCTGGACGTCGAGACGACGGCCGCCGACTTCGCCATGCTGGTGATCGTCTACACGGTCGCCGCGACCGGCGCCCGCTGGGCGTCCTGGCTCGCCCTGGGCATGGGCCTGGTCGCGGCCACCCTGGCCCAGCTGCGGTGGCCGAACGAGAACTCGAGCGCCGTGGGCAACCTGGCGATCGTGATCTTCCAGACCGTGCCGTTCGCCCTCGCCTGGGTGCTCGGCGACTCCATGCGCACCCGACGCGCCTACTTCGCGCAACTGGAGGAGCGGGCCGCGCGCCTGGAGAAGGAGCGCGAGGCGCAGTCGAAGGTCGCGGTCGCCGCCGAGCGCGCCCGGATCGCGCGCGAGCTGCACGACGTGGTCGCGCACAACGTGTCGGTGATGGTGGTGCAGGCCGACGGCGCCGCCTACGTCCTCGACGCGGCACCCGACCAGGCGAGGAAGGCCCTGGAGACGATCTCCTCCACCGGCCGCCAGGCACTCGCCGAGATGCGCCGCCTGCTGGGGGTGCTGCGGACCGGGGAGCACCAGGAGGTCGGGGAGTACGTGCCGCAGCCCGACGTCCAGCAGATCGAGGACCTCGTCGAGCAGTGCCGGGACGCGGGGCTGCCCGTCGACTTCAAGATCGAGGGCACACCGCGCCCGCTGCCCAGCGGCGTCGAGCTCACGGCGTACCGCATCGTGCAGGAGGCGCTCACCAACACCCGCAAGCACGGCGGGCCGAACGCCGGTGCGAGCGTGCGCCTGGTCTACTTCGACGACGGACTCGGCCTGCTCGTCGAGGACGACGGGAAGGGCGCCCCGCACGAGCTGTACGAGGAGGGCGGCGCCGACGGCCGGGGGCACGGCCTGATAGGCATGCGCGAGCGCGTGGGCATGGTCGGCGGCACCCTCGACGCGGGCCCGCGACCGGGCGGAGGATTCCGCATCAGTGCCCTGCTCCCGCTCAAACCCGCGCATTGACGCCGACGCGCGCCCCCCGTTGACACCTGTCACGCCCCCGCTCGCCCGACCCGCCGACCGCGAGCAGGCCGCCCGACCGGGACCGCCCGGCCGAGAACCGCCCGACCGCGAACCGCTCAACCGCGAACCACGAAACGGAAGAGGCTCATGACGATCCGCGTGATGCTCGTCGACGACCAGGTGCTGCTGCGCACCGGATTCCGGATGGTGCTCGCCGCCCAGCCGGACATGGAGGTCGTCGCGGAGGCGGGCGACGGGGTCGAGGCGCTTCAGGTGCTGCGTTCCTGCGAGGTCGACGTCGTCCTGATGGACGTCCGTATGCCGAAGCTCGACGGGGTCGAGACCACCCGCCGGATCTGCTCGGAGCCCGAGCCGCCGAAGGTGCTCATCCTGACCACGTTCGACCTCGACGAGTACGCCTTCTCGGGCCTGAAGGCGGGCGCGTCCGGGTTCATGCTCAAGGACGTGCCGCCCGCCGAACTGCTGGCCGCGATCCGCTCGGTGCACAGCGGTGACGCCGTGGTCGCCCCCTCCACCACGCGCCGCCTCCTCGACCGCTTCGCGCCGATGCTGCCCTCCACCGGCAAGGAGCCGCGGCTGACCGAGCTGGAGCGGCTCACCGACCGGGAGCGCGAGGTGATGGTGCTGGTCGCCCAGGGGCTGTCCAACGGGGAGATCGCGGCCCGGCTGGTGCTGTCCGAGGCGACCGTCAAGACGCACGTGGGCCGCATCCTGACGAAGCTGGGGCTGCGGGACCGGGTGCAGGTGGTGGTCCTGGCCTACGAGACGGGCCTGGTGCGGGCCGGCGGCGGCCACGGCTGACCCCGGCGCCCGGTCGTCGGTCCTCCCGCCTCCCGGCACGCCCTAGCGGAGGATCCCCTCCAGGAAGTCGCTGCCCAGCCGGGCCACCACGGGGACGTCCAGCTGGTGCAGGACGTACCGGCCGCGCCGCCGGGTGATGACCAGGCCCGCCTTCTTCAGCACCCCGAGGTGCCGGGAGATCTCGGGTGCCGTCACGCCGTGCGCCCGGGCCAGTTCGCCGGTGGTGTACTCGCTGCGCGCCAGATGGCGGCAGATGCGCATCCGCACGGGGTGGGACAGCGCGGACATCCGCAGGGCGAGCTGTTCGACCGAGGGGGCGGAGGCCGGCCCGGGCGATCCGACCGGGTACTGGAGCAGCGGCTGCCATCCGTAGCGGTGCAGCACCGTCAGATGGGGCCGGCCGAAGCTGGTCGGCACCAGCAGGAGGCCGCCGCCCGCCGTGGTCGTGCGGCCCTGGACGAGCTTGTCCACGAGGATCCGCCCGGCATCCTCGTCGACCGTCACGACCGGGGAGACCGCGGTCAGCGCCTCGGCCATCCCCCTGTGCCGCAGCAGCTCCGTCTTGTGCCGGGCGTCCGCCGTGAGCTGGTGGCGCAGCCGGGACCAGGCCTCGTCGAAGAACGCCTCGTCGCAGTCCTCCAGGAACCGCCGCAGCCAGGCCCGGACGCTGGGCGGGTCGTCGAGCAGCCGTTGCGCGAAACGCACCTGCTGCGGTCCGCGGGATGCGGCGATCTCCAGTGTGCGGCGGCGGGCGTCGGCGTCGGCGAGCAGGTCCGGGGCCTTGACGTCGTAGCTCAGCGTCCACGTGAACTCCATGGCCGCGTCCACGAACTGTTCGTCCGTCAGTCGGTCCAGGAGGTCGAGGTCGTCGGCGAGCGTGGCGCCGGGGAGCGTGGCGCCCGGGAGCGTGCCGCGGCCCGGGATGCCCGCGAACGGCAGGAAAAGGTCCGAGAACGTCGTACGCCACAGGAAGTCGGCCTCGCACATCCGGTCGGCCAGGTGCGGGTCGAGCCGACTGGTGACGCTCGTCACCCAGCCCTGGAGTTCGGGATGGTGCCCCGGCTCGGCAAGGGCGTGCAGCGCCATGCCGAGCTCGGCCAGCGGGGAGGGCACGACGGTGACCCTCTCCGGCCGCAGCCCCGCGATGTCGATGCTCACGCTCATGTGCCCACGCTCATGCCCCCATGGTGCACTCCACCACCGACAACGCCGTCCGGGGCCGTCGGCCGCGCCGTCGGCCCCGGCCGCGTCGACCGCGGCCGTCGGGGGTGCTGTCCGCGGCCCCCGGCGGGGTTGACCGCGGCCGTCGGCCGTACCGTCCGCGCGCCCCTGCCGGGTCGGCCGCGGTCGTCGGCAGCGCGGCCCGCGACCCCCGGCCACGGTCCGGGTGGCCCGTCCGGGCCGGACGGCCGTCCGACCCGGGTCCGCGGGGTCGTTCAGCCGGCGGTGCGGTCGTCCGTCCGGCGCAGCCGGGACACGAAGTCGCCGACGGCCGCCGTCACGTCCCGAGGCGTCCACTCCAGACCGGTGGCGCGCACACCGACCTCGGTGAAGGCCAGGCCCGGACCGCCGGGCCGCCAGCCGGAGGCGAAGAGCAGGGTCCCCGTCTCCTCGCCCTGGCGCACCGCGGCCTCGGAGAGCAGGTCCGCCTCGTACGGCAACCACACCTGGAACTCGTGGGTGTGCGGCCGCTCCGGGTGCACCCGCGCCCACGGCACCCCCGCCTCGAGGAACCCCGTCCGCAGGGCGTCGGCCACCACGCGCGCGTGGCGTACGTAGTCGGGCAGCCGGGGCAGCTCGCGGTCGAGGCCGACGAGGGCCGACAGCACCGTGGGGAACTGCTGGAACACCAGGCCGCCGTACCGGTGCCGCCAGACCTTCGCCTCCTCCACCAGCGTGGCGGGTCCGGCGATCGCCGCGCCGCCGAAGGCGTCGATTGACTTGTAGAACGAGACGTAGACGCTGTCCGCGAGGCCCGCGATCTCCGCCAGCGGGCGGCCGAAATGGACGGTGGACTCCCACAGCCGCGCGCCGTCGAAGTGCACCACGGCGTCCCGCTCGCGCGCCGCCTCCACGACCGCGCCGAGCTCCTCCCAGGCGGGCAGGACGAAACCGGCGTCCATGAGCGGCAGTTCCAGCATCAGTGTCCCGAAGGGCTCCGGGAAGTCGCGCACCTCGTCGGCGGTCGGCAGCCGCGGTTCGTTCGTCAGCCGTACCGGACGCAGCCCGCTGATCTGGCTGAGCGCGTGCCGCTCGTGCACCTCGGGGTGCGCCAGTGCGTGCAGCGCGACCGCGCTGTTCCCGGTGCGGCCCGCCCAGCAGCGCAGGGCCACCTGCTGGGCCATCGTGCCGGTCGGGAAGAACGCGGCGGCCTCCGTGCCCAGCAGGGCGGCGACCCGCTCCTCCAGGCGCTCCACGACCCCGTTGCCGTAGATGTCCGCCGGTTCGTCGAGGTCGTACACCTCGGGTGCCGTCTCGTGCAGGTACGTCAGCCGTTCGCGCAGCGTGCTCCGGGCACCCGCGCGCGACAGCGTGCGCCGGGCCTCCCGCAGGACGGCCGAGCGCCGCTCGCCCAGGGACCGGGCCGACGTCCCCGCGTCCCCCGCGTCCTTCGCGTCCCCGGTGTCCTGCGCGTCCCGCGTGCCCTGTTCCGTCGTCTCGTCCATGCCCTGGATCATGCCGTGCGCGGGTCCGCGCGGGCACACGCACGGCGGATCCGGGCCGGCCCGGAAACCCACAGCCTGTGGACAACCGGACCGGGTGGGACCGATCGCGTTAACATGACGAGAAATCGTCCGGTACCCAGAGCGGACTGGAACGGGAAGGTCACGGTCGCGTGAGTACAGTCCAACAGCCAGACCCCAGGGACCGCCCCGCGCGGCTCACCGTCGGCGTCGTCGGCGCCGGCCGGGTGGGTCCCGTGCTGGCCGCGTCCCTGGAGCTCGCCGGCCACCGCCCGGTGGCCGTCTCCGGGGTCTCCGACGCCTCCCGCAGGCGGGCCGCGCTGCTGCTGCCCGACGTGCCGGTCGTGCCGCCCGCCGAGGTCCTGCGCCGCGCCGAGCTGGTGCTGCTGACCGTCCCGGACGACACCCTGCCCGGCCTGGTGACGGGACTCGCCGAGACCGGCGCCGTGCGCCCCGGACAGCTGCTCGTGCACACCTCCGGGCGGTACGGCGCGAAGGTGCTGGACCCCGCCCTGCGCGCGGGCGCCCTGCCGCTGGCCCTGCACCCCGCGATGACCTTCACCGGCACCCCCGTGGACGTGCAGCGGCTGGCCGGCTGTTCGTTCGGCGTCACCGCCCCCGGCGAGCTGCGGCTGGCCGCCGAGGCCCTCGTCATCGAGATGGGCGGCGAGCCGGAGTGGATCGCCGAGGAGAACCGGCCGCTCTACCACGCGGCCCTCGCGCTCGGCGCCAACCACCTGGTCACCCTCGTCGCCCAGTCCATGGAACTGCTGCGCACGGCCGGCGTCGACGCGCCCGACCGGATGCTCGGCCCGCTGCTCGGCGCCGCCCTCGACAACGCCCTGCGCTCCGGCGACGCGGCGCTGACCGGCCCCGTCGCGCGCGGGGACGCGGGCACGGTCGCCGCGCACATCGGCCAGCTGCGCGAGCACGCCCCGGGGACCGTCGCCGGCTATCTGGCGATGGCCCGCGCGACCGCCGACCGGGCGCTCGCCCACGGACTGCTGAAGCCGGAACTCGCGGAGGACCTGCTCGGGGTACTCGCCGACGGGGCGGACCGCACCGACGGGACCCACGGCACCGAAGGAGCCGCCGGATGACCACCACCCTGCTGCACACCGCGAAAGAGCTGCACGCACGCGTGCCCGCGGGCCGCCGAGCCGTCGCGATGACCATGGGCGCCCTGCACGAGGGGCACGCCACCCTGATCCGCACCGCGCGCGAGCTCGCCGGTCCGGACGGCGAGGTCGTGGTCACGGTCTTCGTGAACCCGTTGCAGTTCGGCGCGGGCGAGGACCTCGACCGCTACCCGCGCACCCTGGAGGCCGACCTCGAGCTCGCCGAGCAGGCGGGCGCCGACGTCGTCTTCGCCCCGTCCGTGGACGAGGTCTACCCGGGCGGCGAACCGCAGGTCCGGATCGGCGCGGGCCCCATGGGCGAACGGCTGGAGGGCGCCACCCGCCCCGGCCACTTCGACGGCGTGCTCACCGTGGTCGGCAAGCTGCTGCACCTCACCCGGCCCGACGTGGCGCTGTTCGGGCAGAAGGACGCCCAGCAGCTCGCCCTGGTCCGGCGCATGGTGCGGGACCTGAACTTCGGCATCGAGATCGTCGGCGTGCCGACCGTGCGCGAGGAGGACGGGCTGGCCCTGTCCAGCCGCAACCGCTACCTCTCGCCCGAGCAGCGGCGCACCGCCCTCGCCCTGTCCCAGGCCCTCTTCGCGGGCCATGACCGGCACGCGGCCCAGGAGGCGCTGCGCGCCCGGGCCCGCGCGACACCCGTCACGCACGCGCGTGCCCAGGCGCTCAGTGCCATCGGGGAGTCCCGCGCGGCCGCCGACACCCACGCCGTCGCCAAGGCCGTGCCCGGCTGCGCGGCCGCCGTGCGCGCCGCCGCGCGGCTGGTGCTCGACGACGCCGCCCGGCTGGACCCGCCGCTCGAACTGGACTACCTCGCGCTCGTCGACCCGTCCGACTTCACCGAGATCGACGACGACTTCACCGGCGAGGCCGTCCTCGCCGTGGCCGCCCGGGTCGGCACCACCAGGCTGATCGACAACCTTCCTCTCACCTTCGGAGCCGCCTCGTGACCAGCACAGGCATACGACTGCACGCGCCCGCGCCCGGGTGGTCCATCTCCGCGGACGTGGTGGTCGTCGGCTCCGGAGTGGCCGGGCTGACCGCCGCGCTGCGCTGCCAGGCCGCGGGCCTGACGACGGTCGTCGTCACCAAGGCGCGGCTCGACGACGGCTCCACCCGCTGGGCGCAGGGCGGTATCGCCGCGGCCCTCGGCGAGGGCGACACCCCCGAGCAGCACCTGGACGACACGCTGGTCGCGGGCGCGGGCCTGTGCGACGAGGAGGCCGTACGGATCCTCGTCACCGAGGGCCCCGACGCCGTGCGGCGGCTGATCGAGACCGGCGCCCACTTCGACGAGTCCGCCGAGGGCAGGCTGGAACTCACCCGCGAGGGCGGCCACCACCGCCGCCGCATCGCGCACGCGGGCGGCGACGCGACCGGCGCCGAGATCTCCCGGGCGCTGGTCGAGGCGCTCCACGCGCGCGGACTGCGCGCGATCGAGAACGCGCTCGTGCTGGACCTGCTGACGGACGCCGACGGCCGCACGGCGGGCGTCACCCTGCACGTGATGGGCGAGGGCCAGCACGACGGCGTGGGCGCCGTGCACGCGCCCACCGTGGTCCTCGCCACCGGCGGCATGGGCCAGGTGTTCTCCGCGACCACCAACCCGTCCGTGTCCACCGGCGACGGCGTGGCGCTCGCCCTGCGGGCCGGCGCGGAGGTCTCCGACCTGGAGTTCGTGCAGTTCCACCCGACCGTGCTGTTCCTGGGCGCCGACGCCGAGGGCCAGCAGCCGCTGGTCTCCGAGGCCGTGCGCGGCGAGGGCGCCCACCTGGTCGACGCCGACGGCGTGCGCTTCATGGTGGGTCAGCACGAGCTGGCCGAACTGGCGCCGCGCGACATCGTCGCCAAGGGCATCACGCGGCGGATGCTGGAGCAGGACGCCGAGCACATGTTCCTCGACGCCCGGCACTTCGGCGCCGAGATGTGGGAGCACCGCTTCCCGACGATCCTGGCCGCCTGCCGCGCCCACGGCATCGACCCGGTGCACGAGCCCATCCCGATCGCCCCGGCCGCCCACTACGCCTCCGGCGGGGTGCGCACCGACTCCCACGGCCGTACGACGGTGCCGGGCCTGTACGCCTGCGGCGAGGTCGCCTGCACCGGCGTGCACGGCGCCAACCGGCTCGCCTCCAACTCCCTCCTTGAGGGCCTGGTCTACGCCGAGCGCATCGTCGCCGACATCACGAGCGGGCGGGCCCGCGACGGGCTGCACGCGCGCGTGCCCGCACCGGTCGCGCAGCCCGAGAAGCCGGCCCACCCGCTGCTCGCCCCCGAGGACCGGTTCGCGATCCAGCGGATCATGACCGAGGGCGCCGGCGTGCTGCGCTCCGCCGACTCCCTCGCCCGGGCCGCCGGACAGCTCCAGCGGCTGCACAGCGAGGCCCGCGACGCCCTCGACGAGAACGGCAAGACCGCCGAGCCCGGCGTCGACACCTGGGAGGCCACCAACCTCCTGTGCGTGGCCCGCGTCCTGGTGGCCGCCGCCGGGCAGCGCGAGGAGACCCGCGGCTGCCACTGGCGCGAGGACCACGCCGACCGCGACGACAGCGCATGGCGGCGCCACATCGTCGTACGGCTGAATCCGGACCGCTCGCTGGCCGTGCACACCACGGACACCGCAGACTTCCCCCCGACCCTCCCCTTCGCCGCCGGCCCCGCCGGGGCGGCGGGGACCGCCACGCACCGTCCCCAGGAGCAGTGACAGCAGTGAGTACCTCCGACCTTCCCCTCGCCTCGTCCGACGGCTGCGGCGACGGCTGTGCCTGCGGCGCGGACACCGGCGAGGAATACCTGGAGTGCGGGCTCGACCCCGCGCTCGCGCAGCTCCTGACCGAGGCGGGGCTCGACCCGCTGGAGGTCGAGGACATCGCCAACGTCGCCATCCAGGAGGACCTGGACAACGGCGTGGACGTCACGACGGTCGCGACCATCCCCGAGGACGCCGTGGCCACCGCCGACTTCACCGCGCGCGAGGCGGGTGTCGTGGCCGGGCTCAGGGTCGCCGAGGCGGTGATCTCGGTCGTCTGCACGGACGAGTTCGAGGTCGAGCGGCACGTGGAGGACGGCGAGCGGGTCGAGGCCGGGCAGCAGCTCCTGTCGGTCACCACGCGCACGCGCGACCTGCTGACCGCCGAGCGCAGCGCGCTCAACCTGCTGTGCCGGCTGTCCGGCATCGCGACCGCCACGCGCGCGTGGGCGGACGCGCTGGAGGGCACGAAGGCGAAGGTCCGCGACACTCGCAAGACGACTCCGGGCCTGCGTTCGCTGGAGAAGTTCGCGGTGCGCTGCGGCGGCGGTGTGAACCACCGGATGTCGCTGTCCGACGCGGCCCTGGTCAAGGACAACCACGTGGTCGCCGCGGGCGGCGTCGCCCAGGCCTTCGCGGCCGTGCGCGAGGCCTTCCCGGACGTACCGGTCGAGGTCGAGGTCGACACCCTGCACCAGCTGCGCGAGGTGGTGGAGGCGGGCGCCGACCTGATCCTGCTGGACAACTTCACGCCGGAGCAGTGCGCGGAGGCGGCCGGGATCGTCCGCGAGCGCGCACTCCTCGAGGCGTCGGGCCGGCTGACCCTGGAGAACGCCAAGACCTACGCCGACACCGGTGTGGACTTCCTGGCGGTCGGGGCGCTGACCCACTCCTCGCCGATCCTGGACATCGGTCTGGATCTGCGGGCGGCGGAGTAGGGAGCGGGACCGGCCATGCTGCTGACGATCGACGTAGGCAACACGCACACGGTGCTCGGCCTGTTCGACGGCGAGGACATCGTCGAGCACTGGCGGATCTCCACGGACGCCCGGCGCACCGCGGACGAACTCGCGGTGCTCCTCCAGGGCCTGATGGGCATGCACCCGCTCCTGGGGGAGGAGCTGGGCGACGGCATCGACGGGATCGCCATCTGCGCGACCGTGCCGTCCGTGCTGCACGAGCTGCGCGAGGTCACCCGCCGGTACTACGGCGACGTGCCCGCGGTGCTGGTGGAGCCCGGGGTGAAGACCGGCGTGCCGATCCTCACCGACAACCCCAAGGAGGTCGGCGCCGACCGCATCATCAACGCGGTGGCGGCCGTCGAGCTGTACGGCGGTCCGGCGATCGTCGTCGACTTCGGCACGGCGACCACGTTCGACGCGGTGAGCGCGCGCGGGGAGTACGTGGGCGGGGTCATCGCGCCCGGCATCGAGATCTCGGTCGAGGCGCTGGGCGTCAAGGGCGCCCAGCTGCGCAAGATCGAGGTCGCCCGGCCGCGCAGCGTGATCGGCAAGAACACGGTCGAGGCGATGCAGGCCGGGATCGTGTACGGGTTCGCCGGACAGGTCGACGGCGTCGTCAGCCGGATGGCACGGGAGCTGGCGGACGACCCGGAAGAGGTGACGGTGATCGCCACCGGCGGGCTGGCGCCGATGGTGCTGGGCGAGGCGTCCGTGATCGACGAGCACGAGCCGTGGCTGACCCTCATCGGTCTGCGCATGGTCTACGAACGGAACGTCTCCCGCCTCTGAGGCGGCACACGACGTGACCGACGGGCGGGGCGTTCCAACCTGTGGAACGCCCCGCCCGTCTGCGCGTCCGGGGCCGGGCGACACGCGCGTGTGCCCGGCGGGCCGGTGCGGCGAGGAACGGGCCGAGGGCCGTGAGGGGTCCGGCTCGCCTCGCGGGCGTCCGGCGGTCGTGCGGGCGGTCCGGCCGGTGCCTTGGGGCGGCGCCGGACGGGTCCGGCGGGCCGGCCGATCACCGGGCCGGCCCAGGTGGCG